>JADJBB010000025.1:1007500-1142076 GCA_016703965.1 Acidobacteriota bacterium | reverse complement strand
GAATGATATTCTTGTCCGATTGTTCGCCAGCCGGAGCCGCTTCTTCGTTTCCTTTAAGATCTGCGTTTGCTTCAGTTTCAGGGTCCGCCGCCGAAAACGTCGGCGGCCTTGAGATATTTGACTGTCCATCCTGACGAGGATCGGCATGTCGGTCCATTGACGAACAAATTCGTTATCGTAACAGGTTTTCCCGCATTATTACGTTTGCGAAACCCGCAACGCCAACGCTTTTCGGCGTAGTGCCCGGCCGAACAACGATTACGTCGTCAGCCTTGGTTGCCGTGGCTGAACATTCGCAGCGATAACCGACGATCTTCGTGCCTTTCATGCGGGGCTTCGGTAAGCCAGTGAGCGTCGGGCATCTTTGCTGCGATCCAGTTCATACCCCAGCTACAACGGTCTTCGCCTGCTCGACCGAGTTGAGGTCGAATTCCATACTCTGCTGACCAGCGACCATCGGGTGTCCCGGTGAAGATCGGTGTGCGTCAGGAGGAAGGTCAGCCTTTCCTCCGAGCGCCTGATCGGGACCAACGCCGCGGATGCGAGTCGAGCAGCGATAGAATTTGGCGCATTCGGTACATTCCGGAAATGCGGTCATACTCCAGCAGCGGCATTCCGCCGCGAATTTCATAACTTGTGTGCCAACCTGTGGGTGGCCTGATCGTCGCCTCGTCATAATGCTGCTCCTTAAGTCTTCGTTTACCTTCTTCGCCAGTATGTTCCTGGCTTATGTTCTTAAGGGCAGCCGCGTGACGATCACGCGGGCCTCGTCGTGCGACATCCGAACCCAGCCTGTCCCGGGCGCGTTGGAATATATTCCTCAGGCGGGACGCCCGTCGGCACCGCGAGGGAAGCCAGGCCTCAAATTATTTCTTATAGCCAGTTCGGACCAGTTCCGTTTACTCTGGTTCCGTAAAAGTTGCGGAGAGCAAGGCCCTTTTGGCAGACACGCGGGTCCCACCTCGATGCGAAGTACCGTTGCCGAGTAAGATCGACGGCCCTCCCCCCAGCCGTATTTCATTGTCGGGCCGATCCGGGTAATGGCGATGCCCTGGCGTACATGTGCTGAGTAGGCAGTTGTGCGTATCGTTAGGAGCACAGGTGAAGCGTATAACGCGAATCATAAGCCCAGAGGTCGCGATAGACCTTTTCCCAATCACGGTTCGGATAGGCGGCTAGAGGATTTGTTATGGCTTCAAGTCCCCAGGCGTTCGTCGTCGATGCGACGAGAGCGCCAAAGCCGGCAGCAGTGATCCTTGCCATAAATTCGCGTCTAGAAATTTCTTTTTTCATATCATTCCTCGTTATTGCTCAAACTAGTTAACACTTAACGAACGTATATAGGTCACGATCGATTCGATCTCAGCCTGCGTCAGCACGCGTCTGATCGGCGATGGGTTTGCAAACCTCGCATCACCGTTCCGCTTCGTCCGCGTTTTATCATTTCGACCAGAAAGGTGTCTGGAAACACTAGAAAGAAAGGCTTGCTGGCCAGTGCCGGGCCGTCGCCACCGACGGCGTTCTTTCCGGGTGACAACCTGAGCAATTTGAGGCAAAAAGTGTCGCTCCGAGATTCGCGTCGCCCATTGCCCATATCTGCGGTCTGGCATCCGGCCGTGCCTGAACGTTTCCTCCGAGCCGACGAATGTAGGCGATGACAGACCGCAGCCATCATCGTTGAAACCATTCACCAGATCGCCCCACGGAAGCATCGGCCTCCCCGGGCCCCATTTCGTATTGTTTGGAAGAGGAAATCATCAGACGCGATCTGTAGGAACTCCGGACTCCTTATAGACGGGTTTGGTAACGAGGCCCGGGAAACGGGTTCCACGGTCCGTCCGCCCCGTGACAGCTTGAACAAACCGCGGTGTAAATGGTTTCCCCGTCCTTCGCAAACTCGCGTTCGCCAAAACGCATCGCTTGACGCGGTCTTTCGGTAGAAAATGTCCGGCAAGCGTGCTGCGTCGAAGCGAAAGTGTAGAGCGTCAGCAGGTCTATTTGATTTTCAGACAACCCAAGAACGGGCATCTGCGATCCTGCAACCGTCGATGCCGGTGAACGAAAATGCTGGACGATCCAATTTGAAAGGGTGTGATCGCCCTGAACTTTTGTAAAATTTAACTGATTTGGATCCTTATAACCCGATAGCGATAGATTCACGCCCGCATCGCCGCCAAAACTGCCGACGGTGTGACAGCCGGCGCAGCCGACCGAATTGAACTGGGCCTTGGCCTCGATCAGTTTTGGGGCACCCATTTGTGTGTCGAGAAAGATCTTCAACTCCGCTCGGTCGCTTTCATTTATCTTACGGAATGACGTTTTCCATGCTTCGTCCGTCCTTGCTGAGACTTTCGCAGGTGTGCGACATACCATTCGGCGTTGTACCCTTCAGTCCGACGTGCGAAAGGTCTGGGGCCTTCCATTCCCGTCACATTTCCGCCGGACGCAACGTGCCGCCGCGGCCGTCGAGCCGGTGACAGGCATAGCAGTCAAGCCTTTCGAATGTTTTGCGGGCATTTTCCAGTGTCGGTAGATTTGGTACATTCAACGGCGTGTGACAGGTGCCGCAGCTCGCGTAGGCGTATTTTGCCGGCAGCATCGGCTCAGTCCAAAAATGCACATTGCCGTGAGCGTCGTCTTTCTCGGTAGCCTGCCCTGCCCGCCGTGACAAGCGGTACAGCCGATCTCGGTCGGTGAATGGACGACCGGTTTGTGAGCAGCACCAACCTTCTGATCGGTTGTGATCTGCTCTCCCGAAGCCATACCGACATGACACGTAACGCAGCGGTCGGTAACTTTGAGCTGCGGATTTACGATCTGCCGAAACCGCAAATCGATCGGGCCTTCGGTAGTCTTGGCACTACCCCCTGAATGCCGTGCCAGTCTTTCATGAAGTTTTCGGACACGGCGGCGGCGGCGAGGAGAACAAACACCCCGATACTTGAAACCATCAACAAATATTTATTCTTGTTCATAGCGTCAATGGCCTCCCCAATCTGATGGTGACCAGAAAAAGTCCCAGTTCGGGCCGCGGAAATATGTGCCGATAACCGTCAGCACAATAAAGCCGCACAGGAAACAAGTGAAAAGAGCGAGTGCTCCGGCCCGCGTCGAGTTATATCTGCGGACCGCCCATATCGAATAAGCCGCGTAGATCGCCGTGAGAACTGTCCCGGGATTGATAAATGTAATGAAAAGCTGCGGAATTTCAGGGAACCACTCACGGAGCCAACCGAAATGGATCGCAAAAGCCTCGACACCGATAGAGGCCGCGAATCCGACAACGATCGACCATTTCACCAGCTTCCAGCCGCCCGGGCCGCCAAACCAAGAGCCCGTTCCTTCTTTTTCGCGGTCGAGGAACGGGATCAGCCCCAAGCCGATCACGCACAGCATCGGAATGCCGATGCCGCCCATAAATGCCGAGAACGATACGATCTCCTGCAGCCCGAGAAAATACCATGGTGCTTTTGCCGGATTCTCAGGAACGAGCGGATTTGCAAGTTCTTTTAACGGCGCATCAGAAACGAAAGCCAACCCGACGCAGATAAGTGTTGTCAGCATCAAAACGCCAAGTTCGGCGTAGAAAAGGTGGGGCATTGACGGCACCGTGTGTTCCGGGCCGCTGCCGACTGCCGCCGTTTTGCCTTTGACAATGGCCGCGAGATGGTATGTTTTCGTCGGTACGTCCGTAAAGACCGGATAAAATTCTTTGGCTTCCTCGGCCACCAGTTCATCGGCATTCGCCGGTTTTGCGAGCCCGCCGTCCTTGCGTATACGCCAGAAATGCACCGCCATCAACATGACAAGAGCTAGGGGCAAGATCATGACGTGAAGCAGATAGAATCTGATCAACGCCTCTTCGCCAACCTTGTCCGAACCCAATAATATTTCACGCTGAAAGCCGCCGATGTCGGCCCAAGCAGTGATCCCAAGTGCATCCGTGATCTCGCGAGGACTCTGGGCAATATTGGCTCCGATCGTAATTGCCCAGTAGGCGAGTTGGTCCCAGGGAAGCAGATAACCTGTAAATGACAGACCCAATGTTGTGACTAGCAACCCCCAGCCGATGAACCAGTTGAATTCCTCGGGTTTCCGGTACGATGCGGTGTAGAACGCCCTTGCCATGTGCAGTATCACGGCGACCACCATCACATTCGCGGCCCAGCGATGGATGTTCCGCATAAAGCGGCCGGTAGGTACGATAAAATGAATATCCTTGATCGATTGATAGGCTACGTCCGGATACGGTTTGTAATAGAACATCAGCAGAATGCCGGTGACCAGAGTGATAAGAAATGCCGCGGTCGTCATAATGCCAAGTCCCATCGTCGTGCTCCAACGCAGGCTCCAGAGATGGGTGCGGACTGAATGAAGATGCAAAAAGACATTGCCAAAGATAAACGACGAACGCGTGCGATCCGTCTTTGGCGGGCCGCCGCGAAACATTGCCCGATAGACGTGATTCGGGATGGCCCGCAGGTTGAGCCAAAATTCGTGTAATGCTGAATAGCCGTCTGCTGCCATAACCTACACCTTTGTTCCGGTCTTAACGTTCGCTTCCTCGTCGATCGTGAGCAACTCCCCGTTTTTTGAGACTTTCAGCCAAGGTAGCGGCTTTCGGAGCCGGCCCTTTTCTGACCGTTCCGTCTTTCTGAAACCCCGAGCCGTGGCAGGGGCAGTCAAATCCCGCGGAGCTCGTCTTAACGATGCACCCCAGATGGGTGCAAACGGTCGAGATCGCAAATACGCCCTCGGCATCGCGAAAGACCGCGACGTTTCGCCCCGGCGGAACGAACGCTTCGCCCTCCGGGAGGGTGTCAGGCAGCGCCACATTAAATTTCTTGGCAGGCGAAGCCGACACGGCTGCCTTTGGCAGCTTCAGCATTCCGAAGATCGAGAGAGCAAAGGCCGCCGCCATCGAGCCCAGGGCGGCGAGCCCCAGAAAATCCCTCCGCGGCATCGGTTCCGGATCAAAACGTGATTTCTTTTCACTTGGATGTGTCGTCATAAAGAACTCCAATTTGTTGAAAATGTGACTCTTTCCATTGAGATCGCATCGACCGGGCAGCGGATTGCAGAGCACAGCGAATGCAGCGGTCCTCGTCTTTTAGGATCGCCGAGTTTCTCCAGTCAGATCTGCGTCCTCTCCAAGTGAGGAATCTATCATTGAGTCCACATCGGTATCGAACTCAAGCCTATCGAGCGAGATCAGCTTCAGACATTCGGTTGGGCAGACGTCCGCGCAGCCGCCGCACAGTACGCACCGGCTACCGTCAAACACCGGCGTAACTCCGCAATCTAGGCAGCGTGACGCCTCGCGCATGGCCTCTTCTGGCTGTAGCCGATCTCAACGACGTTTCCGGGATGCTTGAGCCGCTCGGACGGCTCGATCATTGGCACTTCAACGCGGCGGATCGATTCGAAGCCGCGTTCACGACGGTATCGGTCAAGAACGACATGTGTTTTGACCAATTCATGTTCGAGCGTATTACCGGTCAGGTATTGATAAACGGAACGCTGCTGCCTTGCCGGACGCGACGGCGTCGATCAGCAAACGCGTTCCGTGGGCGAGATCACCGGCGACAAAGACGCCTTTGCAGGGGTCTGCAGCGTGATGGGGTCAACCTTGAGCCAGTCGCCTCGCATTCGCTCAACGTCCTGTCCGCCGTCCTCCAAAAATGAAAGGGCTGGTGCTTGGCCAACAGCGAGAAGGACGGTGTCGCAGGGAATTAATTTCTTTTCATCATCATCGTAGAGCGGTGAGAATTTTCGATCTTCGTCGTAGACCCGCAAGCATCTGCGAAACGCGACGCCGGTGACTCTGCCTTTTTCGTCGCGAACTACCTCCGTCGGTCCCCAACCGTTGCTTCGCTTAATCCCTTCTTCATCGCCCTCAACGATCTCGATCGTGTCTGCGGGCATTTCTTCTGCACCCTCAAGCGAGATCAGGTGAACGTTCGCAGTCTCGGAAAGCCTCGCAGCCGTGCGTGCAGTATCAAAAGCGATCTGGCGGACGACCGACCTTGCGACGTCATAAGCAACATTTCCGCCGCCGATTACAACGATCTCACTGCCCATACTGAGATCTTCGCCGAGCGAGACCGCCCGAAGCAGATCGACGCCTCCGATAACGCCCGGGCCATCCTCACCAGTCAAGCCAAGGCCGCGGGATGATTTGGCACCGACCGCGATGATCACCGCCGCAAAATCCTCGCGTAGCTCGGCAAAAGCAATGTCTTCACCAACTTTTACTCCGCACCTGATCTCGACGCCGAGTGCCTCGATAACGGCAATTTCTTTTTCGATCAGTTCACGAGGCAAGCGATACGCCGGAACCCCGACCGCGAGCATTCCGGCTGCAACAGGCTCGATCTCAAAGACGACCGGCTTAAATCCCAGTAGAGCCAGGTCATGAGCGGCGGAGAGTCCCGCCGGGCCAGCTCCGATGATCGCGATCTTTTGGCTATCACCTTTTTCGATCGAACTGTTGGTCGCGGATCTTAAGAGAGCCGCCATCTCCTCAGCATCTGCGGCGACGGGCGGGATAAAATTCCTGATCGAGTCCAACACTTCACTCGTCGGCCTCGCCTCCGGCCCGAAGTGGTCACATGCAAATCGCTTGAGCGCACGAATTGCGATCGGCCGGTCCTGTCCGACGAACATGCCGTCGTCATTTACTTTGGGGATTTTTCCGCGGCGACAGGCGATCTCGCAAGGGGCTCCGCAGATGCGCCCGCAGATCGAGGCAAAGGGATTGGGACCACGTGCTATTAGATATGCTTCTTCAAACCGTCCATCCGCGATCGCCCGAACATACCCGCGTGCGTCCGTATGTACCGGACACGCCACTTGGCACGAGATCAGGTTTTGATGGTAGTTCGCGTCCGGGACGTGAACATTTAGCCGCATCATAGTTTTCCTTGTCACATAATGTTTGAAACTGCTGGAATGCTATGCGGGTTGCGGTTGCCAAAATATGACTTAAGTCATATTCTGAGCAATATTTTTAGCCGCCGATCGAACTCATCGACCGCGAGGCATACTCGAATGTAGGGGAACCAATGGTATGGCCGGATGTTTTTCTTGCGACAGCAAAATGAATAAGGTCGGCGACTTCGGTTCGCGATCCGCCGCTTCTTAGCAAACGTCGTACATCATATTCTTCAGTAGAGAAAAGACACGTTCTGATGTGCCCATCGGCCGTCAGGCGAATTCGCGAACAGTCGCCGCAGAAGGCATTCGTCACCGGAGCGATCAGGCCGATCTCCCCGCTTGTGCCGTCAGCAAAGCGATACCTCCACGCTGTCTCACCTCTGCGAGACTGGTTTATAAGGACTATTGGAAAGGCCGAATTTATTTTTTCCCGGATCTCGGCAGCCGAGACGAGATGTTTTCGATCCCACATATGCCCGCTATCGAGGGGCATGAATTCGATGAATCTGACGGTTAAACTGTTTCTTCTTGCAAATCGAGCAAGGTCGACGATCTCATCGTCATTTCTGCCTCGGACAATCACGGCGTTGACCTTTATATTAGGATATCCGCCAGATCGTGCGGCCTCTATCGAGTCGAGCACGTCGGAGAGTTTATCGGAGCCCGTAATCGAACGAAATGTGCCCGGCCTTAAACTGTCCAGTGAGAATGTCACCCTGTTCAGACCACTCAATCGGAACAAGGCAGCTTTATTTGCGAAGTTGCTGCCGTTAGTGATCATCGCGAGTTCTTGAAGGCCAAGGGGTTTAAGACATGCAAGTTGAGCGATGAGCACCCCAAGGCCCTTCCTGACCATCGGTTCGCCGCCGGTTAGCCGTATCTTTTCAATCCCGAGAGAGACGAACACATCACAGAGAAAGTGTATCTCGTCGAAGGTCAAAAGATTCGGATCACTTGAGGTGCAAGGGGCCGGATCAGGATCGCAATAGAAACATCGAAAATTACAGCGATCCGTCACTGATACGCGCAGGTCTTTGATTCTTCGATTGAAGGAATCAAACAACATTTCTCGTTCTTCCGCCGCTGTTCTTCGTCATAGTCTTGACTCTACTTTTTTGGCCGTTTGCCGATCTCCTTGGCCGAAGTTCTATTCCGGTTCTTGCCCGACAACATTAAAGGTCTCACCCCGCACGGCGAGAAAACATGATCTGCGTCATACTGACGCAATCGGGTGAACGATATACTTCCTGTTTCTGACGCCGGGACCCTTACTGAAAAGCAGTGCTGCGAAATCGTGGATGAGGTGCCGTTCTAATACACTGGAAATATTGTCCGCCACGGTGGTCTATTTATGAGCCAGAACAACTAAGGTTGTTGGTGGTTTGTGACAGTTGTTGTCAACAAATGTCACAAACCACTAAATAGTAAAATTGATGTCTATTTTCGATCAGAATGTGTTATTTTAATCTTTTCTCACGACACATTTATCAACCTTCTAGAAGGGAATAATCTCGACCAGTTGGTCGCAAGATGGTTGCAGTTTTGCCTCGGCATACTCCTTCATAGGTTGTTGAATGCATGCAAAACCCCGTTTCTAACGCGTTTTGGGCGATTTTGAGAACCTATGATTAACCCTCAGGTTGGTTGGGGTGCGAGAGGGCAATCCGTTCCTGCGAGCTTATTTAGTGGGCTCTGAAAGGCTCATTTGATCAAATGATTGGTTATCGCCATCAAGTAGTGCTTTTGCCTGCAAAGCGGCAGTTTCGTCAAATTCGGTATATTCGAAGCTCGTTTGCATCTTCTTATGCCCGGCACCCCGCTGAGCGAGTTTATCGGAGTAGCCGAGACGCCCCAATCTAGTCACCCAGTCCCGACGCAAATCACGGAGCCTAAGACCGGGTAAACCTGCGGCTTCACGTACTATGTTCCACGACTTTTTAAAAGTGCTGTGGGGAAAAATTAGATTATCGAGTTCGGCCGCATTCTGTGATATTAATTTCCGTCTGCTTAGGTCGTTCCAAAGTTCCTCGAAGGCCCTTTTCATTCTCTCCGTGACTACGGCATACCTCACCTCGCCAATTCGCACCTTCCTCGCTTCCTCGAGGATTACCTTTTCCTGACCTGAGGTTACGGTGACGGTTCTTCGATTTTCCAGCCCCTTTTGGATAAAGTCCTCAAAATCCGGAAGCTCCTTTAACCATTTCTTCTTCCAAGCTTTCCGCATCATGGCGCGAATTGATTCAAAGTCCCGGTTTATTGTAGTAATGCTAACCCCCGTCTTTTATCCGCTTCTTGCGAAAGGTTCGAAATGTCGATTCATCGATTTCCGAAATGAGAACCTTCTTCCCGATTCCAGTAACAATTCGATCAATCTTGTTTTGCTCATGCTCCCAAGTCCTCATTCCTTCGATCTTTATACCGTTAACATAGACGGGCGAAATCACGAACTCTTTCTTGTACCATTCGGCAAGCTCACCAAAGCCATTTTTCGGCCATCTATAAAGGCCTGTCCTCTATTCTCAAACTCACGTTTGAGTTCCTCGCCAAGTTGCTCAGCATGTGTTATGTTATCGGCTCGGCGGTAAATGGGCTTAACTGAACCGTCCTCTTTTTTACAAACACCCTGGCATAGAGATAGCCAGAAGGAGATTTCCATGCGTATGAGCCGTATCGTTTGCGTTTCTTCTTTTTGGGATTTTCGGACGTCGCGGCCATTTATCTATTTATTTATCTATTTGAGTTCGGAATCGATAAATAGTTTAGTCCGAATACTAGCGAAAAGACAAGCAAACTACGGGCTAATCAACCTTTAAGTCCGAGCAGAAGTTCCGTCAGAACCGGCTTTTAACCACTGGGTCGCAGGTTCGAGTCCTGCTCGGATCACCAATTATTACGAAAAGCTATTGATTTTTAAGGCATCCGCTCGGGATGCCTTTTGCTTTTTCTGAGATCGGTTGGTTGAGGCGTCGGCTTTAGCTGCAAAACATCACCCAATGATCTTCGGGCTGCCCCTCCCAAGGATCTCATTTTATGTGATTGCTCAATCTAATGAGGCTCCGGAGTAAACTCCAGCTATGAGTTTCTACCCGTCACCGCTAAAGCGGAAGGTTCATCTACTGACACAACCGAACATCTGATGTGTTGGCTACAAAATAGTCATTTTCTATTGACGGAAATGCGAAAAGCAGGCTAAACTTGGCAGATATTTTTGTCGAAAATTTTCGGTTGGTTAGTTTCATGAGACGTATGGTCTTTTGCTTTTCTGTATAGATTCCTTCTGTTTTGGCAATTCACCATTTTATCTTGGTTTTAGATTGAAGTTCTGGTAGGAGCGTCCTTTTATTATGTTCTCTTCAAAGTCAGTTCGAGTAAGGTTATTTGTGCCTATTGCCCTTCTCTTTCTAGCCGTTGGTTCTCTCGCGTGGAAGGGCAATGCAGTTTTAGCTAGCTTAAAGGACACGATCTTTCGATCTGCCCAGACTGATCCTTTGACCAAAGCAGGTTCGGACTCGGCTGAGAAAAATCCTACTGTTCTTAATGAAGCATCGCTTGGCGGGCCATACAGCGACTTCGCTCCTACCCAACCGTTTGTTGCGACAACGCTATTTAATAATATTCTTCCAGGCGATATACCGAGCAACTCTTTCGTTCCAAACGTTGGTCCGGTCACTGGGGGTGTCAATCCCGCGTTCAATGGCATGTTTCGTGCGGCGATGCCTTTTGTACCCACCGCGAGCGGAACAGCGAGGATCGTCAGTGTTTGGACTCAGTGCGTCAGTAACGGAAACGCATGTCTTGGTGCTGGCGATGCAACTATTCAGTTTCAAGGCGACAACAATGGCCAGCCAAACGGCATCACGCTCGGATCGACGAGTTTCTCGTCTCCAGTCTCAACCGGAGCGAGCCCTGGGTGTTCCGCCGTACAAGGTAATCCCGTCCTGACGGCAGGTACGAAGTATTGGGCAGTCATGAGTTCGAATCAGTGGGCCGTATGGCTGAAACAGCCGGGATCTCCGGTCGATACGAACAAATTCAGCAAAGATGGTGGCCCATGGACAAACGATACTGTCGCTAATCTCTCGCTAAGAATCGAAGATGATCCTACGTGTTCAGCCCTGGCTCAAGCGAATCCGGTCCCGCCCAATCCAGTTGGCGATATCATTGTAGCTCCCGGCCAATCGAACGCCGATACGATCACTATCCAGAGCGTCGGAACTGCTTCGCTAATCATTACTGGGGCGAACTTCACGGGTGTAGATACCGCTCCGTTCAGGCTTCTTCAGACCCCTACTTCACCGCCGCAATTGGTACAGCCCTACAGCTTTCCAAAGATAATTGGATTTGGAGCAACTACTTTCCTTTATGTTGCATGCACTGGGCCGGCTACGGAAGGAGTCTACACGGCAGCTCTAACCGTGACTACGAACAGTCCTACTCAGCCGAACATGAGCTGGCCGGTGAGATGTATAGTTGACTCTACGCCACCCACGATTTACTTTAACGCTACGCCGGACGGTACGAATGGATGGTTCAAAACAAAACCAGCGCCCATAGGAGTTAACACTACCGATCTACCGGCTGGAGGATTGGTCAAGAACATCACGTGTACTTTGAACGGAAGTCCGCTGCTTAATGTATCCGCCGGGGCGACCACTGCCAATATCAATGTTGAGGGCACGAATACTCTTAGCTGTACGGCAACAGACCTCGCCAACAATGTGGGCGGCCCCACCAGTTTGACGGTCAAGGTCGATAGTGTTGCCCCTGCGATAGCGGGGAGTGTAAGTCCACCCCCAACCGCGCAAGGTTGGAATTCCACTGACGTGACCGTTGGGTTTTCTTGTTCCGATGCTGCTCCGTCCTCTGGCTTGGCAACGAACTCGATAGTGACTCCCGTATCAAGCACGGCCGAAACGGCGGGTTCCAATGTGTTAAGTAGCGGATCATGCGTTGATAATGCCGGTAATTCGGCCGCGCAAGGCTCTGTCCTCGTGAAGATCGACAAAACAGCTCCGGTCATCACGCCTGCGATCTCGCCTCTGCCAAATGCCGCAGGTTGGAACAATTCTGACGTTACGGTCGATTTTTCATGTGCAGATGTCGGTGCCGTCCAATCAGGAGTGTTGACCAACACCTTGACTAACGCTTCGGTGACAGCGAACACGCCTTTCGCAGGCACTTCGGTGTCAAACGGCGGAACATGTACTGACGCGGCGGCGAATAGCGCTATTCAGGCAAGCGCCACGGTAAAACTCGACAAGACGCTTCCTACAGCCTCCATAATATCGGCTCCACCGGCTTTCACAGCTAATCGTAGTGCTTCGTTTACATTTAGCGGTTCCGATACCCTCAGCGGCGTGTCTGGTCTTGAGTGCAGTTTGGATAATGCGTCCTTTGCACCGTGCTCGAGCCCAGCAGACTATATAAATTTGAGTGTCGGAAATCATGACTTTAAGGTCAGGTCGGTCGATATTGCAGGAAACACCGGTTCACCCGTAAACGCAGTGTGGACGATCCTTGGGCCTCCGACGATCGCGAAAGCTTTTGGTACTTCCTCAATTCCTGCGGGTGGAAATACGACAGTTACCCTAACGCTATCCAATCCAAATGCTACAAACCTGACAGGAGCATCATTTAGTGACAATTTGGTCGGCATGAGCGCTGCAGGCGGTCCGGTTACGGGCACTTGTGTGGGTACGACGCCATCGAGTATTTTGGCCGGGGCAACATCGCTAAGTTTTGGCGGAATTACGATACCGCCGGCGGGCTGCACCGTTATCTTCGATATTACAAGTTCGACAGGTGGAAATCGGACAAATACTACATCGGGCGTTGCAACCGCTGAAACGCCCGTTGCTGGAAACGTCAGCAATACAGCGACGCTAACCGTGGTTGCACCGCCGGTCATCGCGAAAGCTTTCACGCCGACGTTCATATCGCCGGGCGGGAATTCGACGCTTACATTTACTATCACTAATCCGGCGGCTAACACGGTTCCGCTGACGGGGGTTTCATTCACGGATAATTTCCCGGCCGGCATGCTCGTTGCGGCGACTCCGGCGCTTAGCGTTAACAATTGCGGCGGCGGCAGTGTAACAGGTGCGACCAACGGTTCGAATACTGTATCGCTAGCAAGCGCCACGGTCGCGGTCGGTACGCCATGTACGATCTCAGTTGATGTTACCGCCGCGACGGGCGGCCTCAATTCGGTACAGGTCAGTTCGACGAACGGCGGCACCGGCAATACAGCAACGGCCACTCTGTCGACCTGCGTCGCTCCACCGGCGAATATGTTGGCGTGGTATTCGGGTGACAACACACCTCGCGATATCGCGGGTGGCAATGACGGCACTCTGACGGGTGGCGTTACGTATGCGGCGGGCAAGGTCGGCCAGTCCTTCAACTTCAACGGCACGAACTCGGTGACAGTCGGAAGCCCGACGCCGCTCAAACTCACAAACAGCGTGACAGTGGACGCCTGGGTTAGGCCGACAGCATTGCCTGGGGCTGGACAGTTGATGGGCGTTGCGACCAAATGGGTACAGAATTTCGGGGTAGGAAATAATACCGATTCGTTCGCATTGTGGCTCCAGAATAATGGCGGAACGTTACAAGTCTTCAGTGGCGTTCACCTTGCCAGCGGTGCCGAGCCGATCCTGACTGGCGGAACCGTCCCGCTAAATACCTGGTCACACGTTGCGATGACCTATAGCCATACAACGGGTGTCTTTACGATCTACGTGAACGGTGTTTCGGTTGGAACCACGACCAATGCTCCACAGGGCATCATCGGCAAGGATTCGCCGATAGCGATCGGACGCGAACAGTCCGGACAGACGCGTTTCTTTACGGGCCAGATCGATGAGGTTGAAATATTTGACCGTGCATTGACCCAGCCTGAGATCCAGTCGATCTTCAACGCGGATGCTGGGGGCAAGTGCAAACCGTCTGATCTTCGTGTCAGTAAGACACATACGGGTGACTTTGGACAGGGCGCAACGCACACCTACACGGTGACCGCAATTAATGATGGCCCGGCTACGACGAGTGGTACGACGACGATGACCGACACGCTTCCCGCTGGACTGACCCCGACAGGGGCGACAGGTACAGGCTGGAACTGCAACGTAGCGGCTCCGACGGTTACATGTACCAGCACGGATGCGATCCCTGCGGGAGGAACATTCCCACCGATCACCTTGACGGTCTCGGTCGGATTGAATTCGCCCCTATCATTAACGAACACCGCAACCGTTTCAGGCGGCGGCGAGATGGACATCTCGGATGACTCCGCCTCCGACCCGACCATCGTGATACCTCAGACGGAAGTTGTGATCTCGGGTGGAAACGTTACCATAACCGACACCCTCGGCGGCACTTCGACCGACAACATCGTGATCTCATGTACGACGGCGCCCGATACGGTGGTTTTCAGCGACCCGGCCAACGGCCTAAGTCAGAGTATACTTTTGAGTGCGATCACCGGCAGCATCACCATCAATACGAATGGCGGGAACGATACGTTGACGCTCGATCTTACGGGCTGTAGCTTTATTCCCCTCGGAGGCGTGTTCTTCAACGGTGGCGGGCAATCCGGTTCACCGGGCGACAAACTGAATATTATTGGCGGTTCGACGACAACGCAGACGTTTAACTTCACCAACGAACACGACGGCAACGTCGTCCTCGCCGGTGAGCGCTCTGGAACGATCAACTATACGGGCCTTGAGCCGGTGAGTTCGACCATCACGGCGGCGAATGTCATTTTGAATTACAGTACGACAACGGAAACGATCACGGTTTCGCAGGACGCGGGAACGCCCGCGCAGACACTGGTCGATTCCAACGTCGGCGGCGAATCGGTCTCGTTCGTTAACCCGACCAGTTCGCTCCAGATCAACGGCGGTGATACGGGTGACGATACTATCAATGTAAATGGTTTCGGCACGAGCGGCGGCGGATTTACCGCCGGGCTGGCCATCAACGGCGGTACTGGAAACGATACGGTCAACCTCAACGCCGACATTAATTTTGCGTCGGGCAATAGCTTGGATGTAGATCTTCAGAACGATCTCCTGCCAGCGCTCACATCGCCGGGTTCCGACAGAATAGTCTTCGGCGCAGGAGCAAATCTAATTCTTACCGGCTCGGGCACGGCGTCGCTTGCAGCCAGCCGCGATATTGTTTTCCAGAACGGCTCGAGTGTCGTTACGCAACACGGAAATCTGAGCGTGATGGCTAATCAGCAAACTTCGCCGTCGTCTGGCCATTTTTATGGCGTCTACATGATCAACGGCCGTATTCAGGCGACCGGAACCGGCATTGTGACGGTCGCCGGACGCGGCGGTAATGCTTCCGCCGATGAGGTCGGCATAACAATGGAGCAGGGAAGTGTCATCAGCGGCGGAACCACTGGAACAACCACGGTGACCGGTACCGGCGGCACAGCGACGGGTAACGTTAACCACGGACTACAAGTTATCGGTGCGGGAACGATCATCACATCCGCGGGAAGCAATGTCACGGTAACAGGAACGGGCGGTGGAGGAAGCGGTGCAAGCAGCTCTAATCGGGGCGTTTACGTAAACAACGGCGGAACGATAAGTGCGGGAAGCAGCGGCACCGTCACTGTTACGGGTACTGGCGGTAACAGTGATACGGGCGGGTTCAACTACGGTGTTCGCCTTAATGCGGCGAACAGCACCATAACGTCGAGCGGTGGAAATGTCGCGGTTACAGGAACAGGCGGAACGAGCACAGTGTCCAATAATGATGGAGTGGTGCTGGCCACCGGCACCCAGATAACGGCCGGCGGAAACGGCACCGTATCTGTAACAGGAAACGCCGGTCCGGCATTCTCGATCGGGTTATTCGTGGGAGGCGGTTCGATCACCTCAGGAGGTGGTAATATCACGGCAAATGGCACCGGGTTTGGTGAAGCCGGTATCGGCGTCCTGATGTCGACCTCAGGATCTATCGCTGGCGTCGGTGCCGCAAGCGTTACGGTCACCGGCGATTCGGGCACCGATCCGATTTCTGACTGGGGACTTAGAATTCAACAGGGGGCTTCGATCACATCGGTCAACGGCAACATCGGGATCAATGCTAAGAATCCGGTCACGTCGCCGCACCGAGCCTTTAGCCTATCGACAGTGGGCGGTATCGGTGCGAAAGTCGAAACTACTGGCAACGGTTCGATCACGGTGACTTCCAATACGATCGAGATCGACACCGTCGTTCCGGGTGTAACGATGAGCGCCGGAGCCAATTCGGTTAACTTGCGGCAGCGAACGAACAATACGCCTATCGATCTCGGAGCGAACGATACCGTTCCAACTACCCTTCAGCTTTCAGACGCGGAACTCGACCGCATAACGGCCGGTACTGTTACGATCGGCGACGCTAACAGCGGCGCGATTGCCGTAACCGGCATCATCAGCCCCTTGAACTATAAGACGCTCAGCGCTCAAAAAGGCGTTGCGTTCACATCGACCGGCGGGTTCGATTCCGAGGTTACATCGCTGGCTGTCTTTGAGAAAATGCAGGCTGCGGGAGCGGTTACGATCGATGCGGCAGCAACGCTCACGGCAACGGCTATCGGCGGTTTTGTTCCGGTCAACGGCAATTCGTTTACCATGATCGAGAACACGACCGGTACTGGAACGACGGGAACATTTGCAGGTAAACCCGAAGGTTCCAGTTTGACGCTTGGCGGCGTAAGCTCATTTATCACGTATGTCGGCGGTACCGGCAGCAATGACGTCATCATCGGTGTTGACACTGCGGCACCAAAAGTGACCAGCACGGTACCGACCGCGGCGGCAACCGGCGTTCCGACCAACTCGAACATAACCATCAATTTCAATGAAAAGGTAAATATTGGAGCGGGCGGCATTACGCTCACATGCGGCGGTGTTCAAACATTTGCACCGACGCTGCCGCAGAACGGAGTCACGTCGATCGTCGTTGATCCGACCAACGTGTTGCCAGCCGGATTGGTTTGTACGGTCACAGGTGTTTCTGCCAACGTTACCGACCTTGCCGGAAACCAGCTTGACGGCGATGGCAACGGTACCGCCGGGCCGAACTTCGCGCTCACTTTCACGACGCTATGTACGAACCCGACCGTGGTCACTACGAATGCCGACAGCGGAGCGGGCAGCCTGCGTGATTCAGTCCTCAACGCATGTCCGGGCAGTACGGTCACGTTTGCACCGGCAGTGACGGCTATCTCGCTCACTTCTGGACAGATCGTGATCGACAAGAACTTGATAATTCAGGGGCCGGGAGCGAATTTGCTGACCGTTCAAAACACGGCGGCACCGAATGCGGACAGCCGTGTGTTCCAGGTAAACAGCGGCGTTACGGCGACTATTAGCGGCTTGACAATAACCGGCGGAAATCCAACGGATCTCGGCGGCGGCGTTTACAATCTTGGCAGCCTTACCCTGGCTCAGAGTCGTGTAGTTGGAAACACAGCCGTAAGAGGCGGGGGTATTCGAAACAATGGCGACCTAACTGTTATCGAGAGCCTGATCTCAAATAATACGGGCACCTATGCCTCCGGAGGCGGAGGCGGTATCGGTAATTTTGGCCCCGCATTAACTGTTATTAATTCGACGATCTCCGGCAACCAGGTACCAAACGGCAACAACAACGGTGGCGGAATAAGATCGGATAATAACAGCGTGGTGACTATAACCGGTTCGACCATCACGGACAATGATGCAGCCGGTGCAGCGAGCGGCGGAGGCATTTATCGGGCGACCGGCACGGTTACGGTCCGCGGTTCCATCATTGCCGCCAATAGAAATAACTCTACGATCCCCGATGTCGGCGGAGCGTTTACATCACAGGGCTACAACCTGATCGGAAATGTGGGAACGGCGACGGGCTTTACCAACGGCGTCAACAATGACCAGGTCGGCTCCATCGCATCGCCGCTCAATCCGCAACTCGCACCGCTTGCAAACAACGGCGGGCCGACGCAGACGCATGCTTTGTGTACTTCCGCGGGAGTTCCGGATGCTTCGTGCGGAGCGATCAGTCCGGCGATCGATAAGGGCAAGGACTTTGCACTTACTGGCTTTGACCAGCGTGGCAGCGGGCCGAACTTTGTGCGGCCGTTCGACATTGGGCCGATCGCAAATGCGGCGGGCGGCGACGGCAGTGATATCGGTGCGTTCGAACTCAACAATACGCCGCCGACGATCACGCCGGTGGTGGGGCTCTTGCGACAGCGCGGAACGGCGGTGTCGAATTCGACGATAGCTACAGTTGGAGATGTTGAGACGCTACCGGGCAGTCTGTCGGTGACGATCAATATGGCTGCAAGTGCGATGTCGAATGGAGTGACGGTCTCGAATATCGTCAATACGAACGGCACAATAACGGCGAATATCGTTGCCGACTGTACCGCAACACCCGCGACCTTCACACTGGAAGTTACGGATGGCGGCGGACTGACCACGAGTACGCCGTTTACCGTCGGGATCATATCGAACACGCCGCCTGCAGTTACATACAACCTGCCGCCAGCGGTCGTCTTCGGCCAATCCACAACGGTCAGCCCGGCAACGGCGGCGGATAATGGATCGATCACCGGGTTTGCGATCCAGAGCGTCATGCCGCCGCTGAGTACGGCTCCGACGGTCAATGGTTCTGGTGTCGTTTCGATCACGAACGCCCAGCCGGTAGGAAATCACATCATCACGGTCCGCTCGACCGACAACTGCGGAGCGGTGACGGATTCGTCATTCACTCTTGTAGTCAACAAAGCGGGCACAACCACCACGATCATCTCCGACACGCCGGATCCAAGTGTTGTGGGCCAGAACTACACAGTGACGATCGCGGTCGCACCGGTGGCACCTGGAGCCGGAACGCCGACCGGTAACGTCACAGTAGGTGACGGCTCAAGCATCTGCGTTGCGATCCTGCCGGCGACAAGCTGCCAGCTCGCGAGCACATCGGCCGGGCCGAAGACTCTGACGGCGACCTATTCGGGCGATACTAACTTTAACGGAAGCACCGCAGCGACGGCACCTCATCAGGTGGACCCGGCGCAGACGGCAACGACGGTGCAGACTTTGATCAATGCACCGAATTATGGTTCGACATTGACGGCGACGGCGACGATAACGGCGGTGGCCCCGGGAGCGGGAACGCCGCAGGGGACGGTTAACTTCAATGACGGAGGCAATCCTATTGCGGGCTGTCAGAATGTAGCGGTGACGGCACTGGGCTCGGCGGTCTGTACGACGAACCAGCTGCCGGCGGGAGTGGGCAAGGTCATCCAGGCAGTGTACTCGGGCAACGCGAACTTCAACGGTTCGAACGGCTCGACGACCCAGACGATCGGCAAGGCACCGCTCAATGTCGCGGCCTCATCGGCGGCGGTCACATACGGCGATGCGGCACCGGCGATCACGGCAGCGATCACGGGCTTCGTGCTTGGTGAAACGACGGCCAACCTGACGACCCAGCCGACGTGCTCGACGACGTATGTCCAGGGCTCGCCGGTCTCAGGCTCGCAGTATCCGGCAACGTGTACGGGAGCTGTTTCGAACAACTACAGCTTCAACTACATCGGCGGCAACGTGACAGTCAACAAGAAAGGCCTGACGGTAACGGCGGATAATAAGAGCCGTGCCTACGGAGCCGCGAACCCCACGCTGACGGCAACCTTCACGGGCTTTGTCCTCGGTCAGAACCTTGGAACAAGCGATGTGACCGGAAGCCCGCTGCTGTCAACGACGGCGACGCCATCGAGCCCGGTCGCGGGCAGCCCGTATGCCATCACGGCAGCCCTGGGCACGCTTCAATCAGGGAACTACGCCTTCACAACATTCACGAACGGCACACTGACGATCACCCAATCCCAACTGACGGTGACGGCGAATGACCAGACGAGAGTGTTTGGAGCCGCTAACCCGGCCCTGACATTCCAGATCACGGGCTTCCAGAATGGAGAGACGCTTGGTACAAGCGGAGTGACGGGAACACCGAACATCTCGACCTCGGCAACCAGCACATCGGGTCCGGGAGCGTACCCGATCACAGCGGCACAGGGAACCTTAACGGCCCCGAACTACACGTTCGCGACAGTCAACGGAACCCTGACGGTGACGCAGGCGGCAACGACGACAACGATCACGAACGCCTCGGCCCTCGGAAACTCGACGGTGGTCGGACAGAACTACCCGGTCAACTGGACAACGAGTCCGGTCGCCCCGGGAGCGGGAACACCGACGGGTAATGTGACAGTGAGCGACGGTACGGGCAACACCTGTACGGCAGCGGTCGCGGCCGGCACATGCAGCCTGGCCTCGACACTCGGTCCGAAGACCATCACGGCGACCTACGCCGGCGATGCGAACTTTGGAGCGAGCACGTCACAGGCAGTCCAGCACAATGTGGTGATCGGCCTGACGGGCAACGTCAAGCAGTTCATCGCCTTCGGCACGAACACGAACCTCGCGGGCGTAACAATGACCCTGCTGAACACCGCAACGCAGCAGGCCACAACGACAACAACTGACGCAAACGGCAACTACTCATTCGGAGTAACGCAGACCGGCGGCAGCTATACCATCACCCCAAGCGGCCTCGGCAAGGCGTTTGAGGCGACAAGCAGAACGTACACCAACGTGGCCGGCAATATCACGGGCGGGGACTTCATCGCCTACGATGTACCGGGCCCGAACGCGATACCGAGAACGGCGAGGGTGGTGAGCCAGATAGCAACGCAGGGACAGCCTGTAACTGTTCCGGTGCTGATGACGACGACGGGTGTTGAGACCAGGGTCGCCTTTACGGTGGAATATCCGGTAACGGCACTGGGCATCCCGACGGTGACATGCGGCACGGGAGCAGTGAACTGCACACTGGCCGTCAACAACTCGCTGCAAGGCAAGGTCGGCATCACGATCACTCCGACGGCGGCACTACCGGCCGGAACAAGAGAACTCGTGAAGATCACCTTCCCGACGTTCCAAAGCCCGGCGACGAGTGCCCAGATCAGATTCGGCGACTTCCCAACTCAAAGGGACGTGAGAAACTCTGAGAACAACCCGCTGCCGATGCTGTACTGGACGGACGGGCTGGTCTCGTTCACGGGCGGAACACTGCTCGACGGAGCGACCATCTCGGGAAGAGTAACAACCGCCGCAGGCCAGGGCCTGAGAAACGCGACGGTCACGATCATCGACACGGCAGGCACCCGGCGAACAACGGTAACCAGCTCATTCGGAGCCTACCAGTTCGAAGGCCTCGAAACAGGCCGCGACTACCTGCTGACAGTCACCAGCAAACGATACAGATTCGCAACGCGAACGGTCAACCTCACGGAAAACCTCAGCGACGTGAACCTGGTCGGCCTGGAATAGGCGATCAACCGATCACAACTAAAAAGGCGGGCCCTACGGCCCGCCTTTTTTTATAAACTCCCTAGACGTTTAGAGCTCTTTGTTTTTAGCGAAACTAACCGTAACATAGGTATCCAACCCTCGACGATCGCAGCAGTTATGTGAACTATGAAGATTATGAAAAGTGGGCGTCGCATTTCGATTTTGTGGGCCGTAATAAGCTGTTTGGTTTTCCAAATAACTCCTCTGCTTAGCCAGAGTTCTGCCCCGCTCTACAAGGATCCAAAACAGCCGCTTGAAAAGCGGGTTGATGATCTGGTTTCGCGTATGACGCTCGAGGAGAAGTCCTCGCAAATGGTGAACAACGCACCGGCAATCGAACGTCTCGGCATACCGGCTTACGAATGGTGGAATGAAGCGCTGCACGGAGTAGCTCGTGCCGGCATTGCGACAGTTTTTCCACAAGCCATCGGATTGGCGGCGACTTGGAATGAAAAACTAATATACGATGTTGCCGATGTCGTTTCCACTGAAGCTAGGGCGAAACACCACGAAGCTGTCAGGAATAACGATTTTGGCCGCTACAATGGTCTGACATTCTGGAGTCCGAATATTAACATTTTTCGGGATCCTCGCTGGGGACGCGGACAGGAGACATGGGGCGAGGATCCGTTTCTGACGGGTAAACTCGGAACTGCGTTTGTTAGAGGCCTGCAGGGAAGTGATCCAAAATACTACAAGGTGATCGCGACTGCCAAGCATTATGCGGTTCACAGTGGTCCTGAGCCTGATCGGCACACGTTTGACGCGATCGCGAGCGAACGTGATCTGCGTGAAACCTACCTTCCAGCTTTCCGAGAACTAGTAACCCAGGCCAAAGTTGCTGGCATTATGTGTGCGTACAATCGGCTGAATGGACAACCCGCCTGTGCGAGCGATAAGCTGCGAGACATCCTGCTGAAAGAATGGAAATTCAAGGGCCATGTCGTCTCTGATTGCGGTGCGATCGACGATATCTATATCCGGCACAAATATGTTCCCACCGTTGAAGAGGCGTCGGCTCTCGGAGTAAAGGGAGCAACGGATCTTTCGTGCGGCAATGAGTACAGATCTCTCGTAAAGGCGGTTAGATCCGGCCTTATAACCGAGGCAGAGGTCGATGTCTCGGTCAAAAACCTCATGCGAATGCGTTTTCAGCTCGGAATGTTCGACCCGCCCGAGATGGTGAAATATGCACAGATCGCGTTCTCGCAAAACGACACCGCGGCACATCATGCACTGTCGTTACAGGCCGCAAGAGAATCGATCGTTCTCTTGAAGAATGAGAACAATACCTTACCGTTGAAGAAAGATATAAAAACCATCGCCGTGATCGGGCCAAACGCGAACGACAAAGACGTTTTACTTGGCAATTACAACGGGCAGCCTTCAGTTTCATACACGGCTCTCGACGGCATTAAGAATAAGATTTCGCCGCAGACCAAGGTGTTGTATTCCGAGGGAATGTTTCCAACCGGTGTGATCTTTCAACCTATCGAGGAATCAGCACTTTCCAACGGTTCGATTCCTGGCCTGAAGGCAGAGTATTACAACAATGCCGAATTAAAGGGTGAGCCGGCATTGGTCAGGACAGATGCTAAGATCGACTTTAACTGGGCAGCTCAGAGCCCCGCACAGGAGGTCAGCGAGGACAATTTCTCAGTTCGGTGGACCGGCAAGCTGACCGCGACGCAGTCCGGTAAATACACTCTGGGATGGCGGAGCAACGGACCGGTCCGAATGTATATCGACGGTTCCTTGTATATAGAAGAGACGACAAACAAGCGGACTCGTAACGTACTCAAAAACTTTGATTTTACCGCTGGACGCAGCTATGACGTTCGAATTGAGTATCAGGAAAACGCGAATCATTTCGCTTCGGCTAAGCTCGTCTGGGCGGCTCCGGCAAAGCAGGCACAGCTTCGGGCTGACGCGATGGAAAAGGCAAAACAGTCAGATGCCGTTGTTATGGTGATGGGGCTTTCGCCATCGATCGAAGGCGAGGAAATGGACGTGAATATCGAAGGATTCAAGGGCGGCGACCGTACGGATATTGTTTTGCCGAAGCCGCAGGAACAGCTCATCAAAGACATTCAAGCCCTCGGAAAGCCGGTTGTTCTCGTTCTAATGGGAGGTAGTGCGATCGCAGTAAATTGGTCGAGCGAGAATACACCGGCGATACTTCAAACGTGGTATCCCGGACAATTTGGAGGAACGGCGATCGCCGATGTTCTCTTTGGCGACTATAATCCCGCCGGACGGCTTCCGGTCACATTTTATAAGTCGGTTGACCAACTCCCGCCGTTCGATGACTATAAAATGGAAGGTCACACATATCGGTATTTTCGCGGCGAGCCACTCTACCCATTCGGTTACGGTTTGAGCTATTCGAAGTTCGCCTACAGCGATCTGAAAGTGACGAAATCGTTGAAAGCCGGTTCGAATGTCAGCGTTAGCGCGGTCGTGCAAAATACTAGTACGATCGCAGGCGACGAAGTGGTGCAGCTTTACATTACCGATCGGGGGGCATCGGTTCCGGTTCCGATACGTTCTCTCGCGGGCTTTTCCAGGATCGGCCTTCGCTCGGGTGAGAAGCGAACAGTTTCATTCACGCTTACGCCCAGACAAATGTCTTTGATCGACAATGCAGGAAGACGCATCATCGAACCCGGTGATTTTGAGATCAGCATTGGAGGCAAACAGCCCGGATCGGCCGGAAATGCTGATGCCCGAACGACGGGAACAGTGTCAGGGAAGTTTACCGTTACTGGCAAGGCGATCGAATTACCGGAAAAGTAGAACATGCTCGACTCGATATTAAAACAAAAGGCCACCCGACGCCCTAGCCGTCGGGTGGCCTGAATTTATGGGATCAGTTATCGGCTAGTCTTTCCAGATCGCCCCAAATCCGGCATCCCAGAGTTGTTTGTTTAGGGCCGGAATATCCTTGTTAAGCATTTCGTTCGACTTTGCTTTGAGAGCCGACCATTCGGCGGTGAGCTTCTTGAGCAGGTCGGTGTTCGGCTGGTTTACGCGTGGAATATCACTTTCTGTTTGGTTTATCAGAAATAGATAGTTAGCCGTGAACTTATTCGGGAAATTCTCGACGTCGTCGTATGCTCTTGATTTGCGCTGAACCATTTCCTCGTCCCACGCCTTCATCTTCTTGAGCAGAGCTTCTCCATCGCGTTTGACTGCGGCATATTTATCGCCAGCGGGCAATGAAGCGAGGACGCCTTCGAGCTGCTTTTGCTTTTCGTATAGGCTGTTAACGGTTCGATGCATTGTGGTTAGTTCTGCTTCCATACTGGACATGGCGAGGTGATACTCCTTGTATGTGGCGGCCGTCGTCGGGTAAAGCGGATTCGCGAGGATCTCGGCTTCTGTCGTGAGCATTTGCGAACCTGACCTTAGCGTAAATGTATATTTTCCGGGTGCTGCTTTGTGACCGCTGTAGCTGCTTTCGATATACACACCGGGAACGCCGGGCATCGTCGGATAGCGCATATTCCAGACAAAGCGGTTTAGGCCTTTGTTCTTTGGAAGAACGGGTTCAGGCCCGGGGCCGCCATCCCAGCGTCGATATTTGGGATCGGCTTTTGACGAGACGGTTCGGACGAGCTTGCCCTCAGCATCAGTGACATCGAGAGTGACGATATCATCCTTCTTGAGTTCGGGCAGATTGTAATACAGGACGATGCCATTTGCTGGGTTCACACCGCGGAAGGTATTCGTTCCGTTGAAATCAATGTCCGAGCCGTTAAGTTCGCTGCTGCCGTTAACCAAATACGCATCGCCGGGCTTGTATAACGAGAACGCCGGCATCTCTTTCTTGTACTGCCGGATCATGGAAAGATCGTCGAGTATCCAGAATGACCGGCCCGAGGTCGCGGCGATCAGGTTGCCTTTATGAACGCGCAGATCGGTGATCGGTGTGACCGGTAAGTTCAGCTGAAAGGGTGACCAATCACGACCGCCATTCCAGGAGATGAACACGCCGAGTTCGGTTCCTGCGAAGAGTAGATCTCGGCGGACTTCGTCTTCTCTCACGACTCTTGTAAAGGCATTCCCCGGGATACCGTTATCGATCTTCGTCCATGTTGCGCCGTAATCCGTCGTCTTATAGAGGCCGGGTGCGTGATCGTTGAATTTGTAACGGGTTGTCGCGATGTATGCGGTCGCTTTGTCATGGGGCGAAACCTCTATCGCGTTTATCAGGCATTCGGCGAGGCCGGGAGGTGTTACGTTTTTCCAGGTTGCTCCACCGTCACGGGTCAATTGGACGTAGCCATCATCGCTGCCGGTCCAGATCACGCCTTTTTCTAGAGGCGAGACCATGATGTAAGCCAGTGTGCCGTAATTTTCGGCACCGACGGCTTCGTTCGTGAACGGTCCGCCGCCTTTACCCTGCTTTTCCTTTTCATTTCGGGTCAGGTCGGGTGAGATCTCTTTCCAGGTCTTGCCCATGTCTGTCGTTTTCAGAACGTATTGTGAGCCGTGGTAAAAGGACTTGTCATGCTTATCCCACACGATCGGGGCATTCCAGTTGTAGCGGTACTTCATGTCCTTGGCATCCATGCCGAGATACTGGATCGGAGCCGCCATGATGTTGGTCGAGGCACTGGCTTTGTCATCGAGAACCTCAATGGTGCCTTGATAGCTGCCGCCGAGAACGAATCGCGGATCATCCGGATCAAACGCGAGAAAAGCACTTTCGCCGCCCGCCGACGAGGTCCAACTCGCTGGCGAAATACCGCCGCCGCCAAGTTCGCGGCTCGCAATACATACCGAAGTATTATCCTGCTGGCCTCCGTAAATGCGGTACGGGAACTGGTTATCGACGTTAATGCGGTAAAACTGCGCGGTCGGCATGTTGCTTTGCGTGCTCCAACTCTTACCCTTATTGAAAGTGATCGCGGCTCCGCCGTCGTTTGATATGACAAAGTTGTTTGAGTTGTCGGGGTTGATCCACAGGTCGTGATAATCGCCGTGAGTTCCCGAAAGATTCTCCCAGGTTTTGCCGCCGTCATTTGAGCGAAGCGCCGGAGCACTCAATACGTAGATCGTGTTCTCGTTCTTCGGGTCGATGAAAAGCTCGATGTAGTACCATGCACGCTGGACCAGCTCAGGTTCGTTGGTGACCTGGCTCCAGCTTTTGCCGGCGTTGTTTGATACGTAAAGCCCGCGGGCATCCTTGTTCGAATCGCTTTCGATCAAGGCATAGACTTTTTCTGAGTTCGAACGGGCGACGGCGATCGACATCTTACCCATATCGTCAGGAAGTCCTTCCTTCATCTTCTCCCAGGTTTCGCCGCTGTCGGTGGATTTATACAGACCGCTGCCGGGGCCGCCGCTGATCACTTTCCAGGGCAAACGACCGTGTTCCCACATTGCGGCGTACATTATCCGGGGATTGTTGGCATCCATCGAGAGCTCGACGGCACCGGTTTTATCATCCACGAAAAGAGTGTTTTTCCAAGTGTTTCCTCCGTCCGTCGATTTGAAAAGGCCGCGTTGCTGAGATTTGCTGTAC
Source organism: Acidobacteriota bacterium (assembly GCA_016703965.1). Lineage (NCBI taxonomy): Bacteria > Pseudomonadati > Acidobacteriota > Acidobacteriota bacterium. The sequence goes on along the minus strand of JADJBB010000025.1, from coordinate 1,115,202 downwards.
AAGGCTCCTTGAGCCGCCACATACACAACATCCGGATTTTTGGGGTGAACGATAATGCGCGAGATATGCTGCGTCAGATCGAGGCCGATCTTTTTCCAGGTCTTCCCGGCGTCGGTTGATTTATAGACGCCATCGCCGCTGTGCGTCATCACCCCGCGAACGGCGTGTTCGCCCATTCCGACATAGACTACATTCGGATCGCTCTCTGAAACCGCGATCGCACCGACCGTTCCGGTCTTAAAGAAACCGTCTGAAATATTGCGCCAGCTGATGCCCATATCGTCGGTTTTCCATAAACCGCCGCCCGTCGTGCCCATGTAATACGTTTTGGGGTCACCGATCACTCCGGTTGAGCAATTCGAACGCCCGCCGCGAAATGGTCCGATCGAGCGCCATTTCACGGGCTTGAAAATACTGTTGTAATCGTCAGCGGCCGTTGAAGTCTGAGAATGCACGCTGAAAAGACCTGAAACGACGAGAAATAGTAATAGAAGGTGCTTTTGCATAAGTATTCGGGCAACGCGTTCTGTAACAAACGGGCGGTATCTTTCTAAATTTTCAGGTGGAACGAGAAGATTATAAACCAGTTTCATAAAAATGCCGACACCGTTTACTGATATGCGTTCCCGGTTTAGCCCTCCGGCGTACTACTGCTATAATTTCTCGCGTCAGGACTTACCAATCAACACTGAGAGGACCCATTTTCTATGACTCTTTCGAGGATTTTTAGCTTCACGATCGCGTTTTTACTTCTGCTGCCGCCAATTATTCTTGCCAATAACGATTCACCCGCCAGAGATGGCGAGATAATTGCCTCGATCGGGTTCGATCCGAAAATACATGGATTTGGATTCCGTAACTTTGGCAAGAATCCGGATTTTGATGAGGACCTGACCGAGGACGATCTGATAAGAATATTTGGTGCCGAAAACGTTTGCATTGAAGGCAGCACTTCCAATGATTGCGTTCTCTACGAAACTGCTGACCGGTGGATCGAAGAGACGATCGAGAAAATGAATGGCGGTCATTGCGACGGATTTTCGGTTTCGAGCCTAAGAATGTTCGTCGGCCGGCCGTTCAAAGGCCGCAAAAAACCGTCCGATTTTCAACGCGGAGCGGTTAACCTCTTCGACCTTAAAAAGGACCAGCTGACGAGCAATTATGTTTCGTTCTATCAAACGCTGACGTTCCTTAAGGAAACATACCTTTGGCGAACGCCGACATTTAAGAAAAAGCCATCCGAGATCCTGCAGATGATCGAGGACTCGATGGAAACGAAGAAAGAGCTTTACACACTTGAAGTTTGGATGAAGGAAGCCGGGAAATATACTCGCGGCCATTCCATCCTGCCGATCGCGATCGAAGAGATGGATGATGAAGGTATTTACCGGATCCATGTCTACGACAATAATTATCCGGGCCAGACAAAGTACGTAACGATCAATACAAAAACGGAAACGTGGCGATATCATACGGCGAATAATCCTGCCGAAACTGCACGCGATTACGTTGGTAATGCGGCTTCTAACACGCTTGCGCTGAAGCGGCTTTCGGACCGCGCAAAAGCTCGCTATGAGTGTCCGTTCTGCGATGAGGACGAGGGCGATACCGATGGGGAAGCGAGTGTTTTTAGCTCACGGGTACCGACATTCATGAATGCCTCGTTCGTTCCCGGCGCCAGGAAGCAGGCTCAGCCCGATACTATCAATATCTCAACGTCAGGCGACGTCGACCTGATGATCGGTGATGCAAACGGCAAGCGTATCGGCTACGACCCGGTGAAAAAGGTGACGTTAAATGAGATACCGGGTGCGGTTGAGAACCTTGTTGCCGGCGACGGTGAGATCGACAATGCTCCTGAGTATCTTCTTCCGCTGAACCCAGCCAACAAGAAGCCCTACAAGATAAGTGTTCACGGCACGGACTCGGAATATATGTCCGATCTTCAGGTCTATGGCCCGGGGTTTGTCGTCGGATTCGAAGATATATCAGTAGATAAAGGCGAGAGCCTGAATATGACTGTGAGTCAGGATGGCCGTGAACTTTCATTTACGGCGAGTGCCGACGGCGAAACTCCGTCGCTTTACATAGCGACCGACAGCGGGGAAAATAAGCCAAGTTACGAATTCGAGATCGGCGGCATAACACTGAGATCCGGCAAGACCGTCTCAATGAAACTGGATCCTGATAAAGGCCTGATATATTTCAAGGACGACGACGGTGACGAGGACAAGTACGATGTGGTCATTTCGCGCACAAATCCAAATGGCAAGGTCGATGTCTTTGAGGAATATGACATGGATATCGGCGATAAGAACACGTACGTTCTCAACTTCGGAGCCTGGAACGGTAAGGGTGGCATCTGCGCGAAGGACGATGAGGACGAGGACGGCAGCTATGACGACGAAGAGTGTACCGAGATCGAGGATGAGAAACCCGTAAAATGATTTTTAGAAGATCAGGAGAAAATATGAAACGATCAATTGCAGCGCTCGCCGCTGCAGCCATTTTTATCGCGTCGTCAGGCGTTGCTGTTAGTGCTCAGAGCGGAGCCGATGAAGCCGCCTTGATCGCGAAGGCAAAGAAGATCCACGCCGACGCGATCACGCTCGACACGCATAACGATATAAACACAAGCAATTTTACCGACAAGGTCAACTATACGCAGGATCTGCCGAATCAGGTCAACCTGCCTAAGATGCGGCAGGGCGGGCTCGACGTTTCGTGGATGATCGTTTACACCGGCCAGGGCGAACTGACCGAAGATGGATACAAAAAAGCCTACGACAATGCGATCGACAAATTTGACGCGATCCATCGTCTGACCGAAAAGATCGCTCCGGATAAGATCGAGCTTGCACTGACCTCGAACGACGTTCGCCGCATCGTCAAATCCGGTAAACTTGTCGCGATGATCGGGGTTGAGAATGCCTATCCGGTCGGAACTGATCTGAGTAGGATCAAAATGTTTTCCGATCGCGGGGCTCGATATATGTCGCTCGCCCACAACGGCCACAGTCAACTCGCTGATTCGAATACCGGCGAGGCGGACGGCAAGTGGCTTCACAACGGTCTTAGCGACCTTGGCAAGAAAGCGATCGTCGAGATGAACAAATGGGGAATAATGATCGATGTTTCGCATCCGTCGAAGCAGTCAAATCTCCAGGCGATAGCGTTGTCACGTGCACCAGTCCTAGCGTCACATTCCGGAGCACGAGCACTCTGCGATCACAGCCGCAATCTCGACGACGAGCAGCTTGAAGCGATCAGAAAGAACGGCGGCGTTGTGCAGGCGGTGGCATTCCGAAGCTATGTTAGCAAAGAGAAGAGCGAACTGCGTGCGGCCAAATCGACCGAGATCATGAAGGACCTGGCGGCTGCGGAAGGCTTCAAAATGCTTGATCGAGCGGATGCGATGAAGTTGCCGGCTGATGAACGGGCTGCTTATCAGCAGAAAGCTCAGGCGTTTCGTACCAAGGTCAACCCGATCGTCAAGGAGCGACTAAAGGATGCCGCACCTGACGTTAACGTCAAGGATTTCGTCAACCACATCGACTATCTCGTAAAGAAGATCGGTATCGACCACGTCGGCATCAGCTCAGACTTTGACGGCGGCGGCGGCGTCGAAGGCTGGGACAGTGCGGCTGAGACATTCAACGTCACGCTCGAACTCGTCCGCCGCGGTTATACCAAACAGCAGATCGAGAAATTGTGGAGCGGCAATTTGCTTCGTGTTTTAGATCAGGTTCAGAAGGTTGCGAAGAAGATGCAGAGCGAAAAATAGACGTTCTTAAGGCAAAAAAAGTCGCCAGTGTTTTAATAACATTGGCGACTTTTTTAATTTGATGACTGTCACTTTTTCGTATTATCTACCATAGCCGGAGCTCCCGCCGCGGTCCCAACAACATAACTATCTCTTGCTCGGAGGATAAGACTCGGCCGATTCACCCTGACTTTGATCGATTTCCGCTGCCCCGGTTTACCTTCTTCAGACGGAACAAAACCGATGTTGTACTGGCGACGCAGTTCCTCGGCTATACCTTCGAAAGCTCTGGTGAGCCCGCCCGGCGTGGCCTCGGGACGAAAGACGCGTCCTCCGGTGGCGTCCGCCAATTCTTCCAGATAGCGGCGTCCGAGAGCGTAATCTTCTGAGCTGGTTCCGCGAAAGACACCTCCGCCGCCGCCAAAGATCGGCGGGAACGTGCCTCCGGAACGGGCTCGATTATCAAAATAGGTGTTGTAATAGATCGGGAAAACGAGCGAATCGGTTTCTTCCGCATAGCTTAGTGTACTTTCATAGCTATTTTTGCGAGAGGTCGTATCGACACCATCTGTGAAAAGGACCACAGCCTTTCGCCCCTGAATTCTGCTTAATTGCTTTCGCAGAGTTTCGTCAACGGCATTATAGAGCGATGTTCCATCGCCAAAATCCGCCTTTCTGATCGCTTTGTAGATTTTTTCGCGGTCCTTTGTGACCTCGGTCAGGACACTCACGCTATGGTCAAATTCGATCACGATCACGCTGTCCTGCGGTTCCAGCAGATTTACGAAAGCCATCGCAGCCCGCTGGATCTCTTCGATCCGGTAGGCCGTCGAAGGTGAGACATCGATCACGATCGCAACCGTGAAAGGCTTATCAGAGGTGCCAAAATACGCGATCTCCTGCTCGACGCCATCAGAAAATATCTTAAAATCGTTTTGCCGCAATCCCGGAACGTAAAGGCCGTTACGATCAAAAACGGAAACAGGTATCGTGATCAGGTTTGTCTCGATACGGAGCGTTTCGCCATCATCTTTAGCATCGGCCGCGGCCGGGGTTGCCGCCGGGGCTGGGGCAGTTTTTGAATTCGTGCCGAGGCCGATGCCCGGGAACCTTTCGGCCGGACGCACGGTCCGGTTGGTTCTCGGTTTTGATTCCGAATATTCTGACGGGTCGTCTTTCGGCCTGGACTGCGTTTCGGGTGTCGGTGTCGGTGAGACGCGGCGGCCCGACTGAGCCGATATAACAGAAGCACCAAATAGAACGGCGACGAATAAACCCAAAAGTCGATACATAATCTGAAAAAAGCCTCTTATTAAAGTTAAGACGTCGGTATTCGACCATTTGATGCACAAAATTTGCGAAGAGATCGAATCAATTATCCGAGCATCGTGACTATCGTCGAAATACTAAACCCAAGCATAACCGCAACCACCGCCCAGCCGGCGATCTGGAGCCACATTGGATGGCGGTAATCGCCAAGCAGACTTGTCTTGCGAGACGCGATCAATATCAGTGAGAGGCCGACCGGTAGGATGAAACCGTTAACGGTACCCGCGAGAACTAACAGCTTGACCGGATTGCCGAGAAGTAAAAATACTGCTGTGGAAACGAGCATGAATGCGATCACGAGATGATTGCTTCGCCGTTCCAGAGACGGATGAAAGGTCTTTAGAAATGATACAGATGTAAACGCCGCACCGACGACCGAAGTGATCGCCGCAGCCCACATTACAACGCCAAAAACGCGAAGCCCGACCGAGCCCGCCGCATTCTGAAAGACCGATGCCGGCGGATTCTTATCATCGATGGCCAGGCCCAGCGTGATCACTCCCAACGCGGCCAGAAAGAGGCAAAATCTGATGATCGCCGTAAGCAATATCCCCGAGTACGCGCCGCGGCTTACTTCCTTCAGATTCTCTTTCCCCGTGATTCCCGCGTCGATCAGCCGATGTGCACCCGCGAAGGTTATGTATCCGCCGACCGTGCCGCCGACAAGCGTCACGACCGCTTTCGGATCGATCTGCGTCGGCCACACCGTGCGAAACGCCGCCTCGGCAAGCGGCGGATGAGACGCGTAAACGACATACCCTATCAAGCCGAGCATGACGACGCCGAGGATCTTTACGAAAAGGTCCATCGCCCTGCCTGCTTCTTTGAACAAAAACAATGTGATCGCGGCGGCCGCACTGATGACCGCTCCATACTCGACCGGAATGTCGAGCGCGGCATTCAGCCCAAGTCCGGTACCCGCTATGTTGCCGATATTAAAGACCAATCCGCCAGCAGCAACTAATGCTGCAAGAACATAACCGCTGCCCGGAAGTGTCTCGTTAGCAACATCCTGCCCGCGCTTGCCACTAACGGTCAGAACGCGCCAGATATTCAGCTGGGCAAAAATATCAAGAATCACGGAGAGCAAAATGACGAAACCGAAACTCGCAAGAAGCTGCTTCGTGAAAACAGTGGTCTGCGTCAAAAATCCCGGCCCGACGGCCGATGTAGCCATCAGAAACGCCGCTCCGAAAATAACGGAGGTTATAGATCTTGGTTTTTCTTCAGCCATTATTGCCGGGAACGCAGCCGCCCTCGGCCGCAGCACCGGATCCTCCGGTGTGAAACTTGATATTGAAGCGATCAAATAGCTTTGATCAAAATTCCGCTCTCATCCAGCCGTCGACGGATCAGTGAAGCAAATTCCACCGCACGCTTCCCATCGCCATGAATACAAACCGACTCCGCCTCGATCGATATCATTATGGCATCAGTTGACCGGACTCGGCCGTACTTGACCATATCGAGAACCTGTTCTACCGCCGAATTCTCGTCCGTGATAAGAGCATTATTTTGCGAACGCGGTGTAAGCGAACCGTCGGGTTGATAGGTACGGTCTGCGAACACTTCCGACGCGGTTCTGAGCCCGACTTTTTTAGCCTCCCTTATCGAATGGCTGCCGGAAAGCCCAAAAAGCACTAGTTCTGGGTCGATACCGTGAACCGTCTTAGCGATAACGGCGGCAAGCTCTGCGTCCTTTGCTGACTGATTGTACAACGCCCCGTGCAGTTTTACGTGTGATACCAAAGCTCCAGCCGTATTTGTGATATCGGTGAGTTTTCTGATCTGATCGGCAATGATGTCGCGAGTGTCCTCCGCCGATAAATTCATCGATGTTCGCCCGAAATTCTCCCGGTCCGGATAACCCGGATGAGCCCCGATCGCGACGCCGTGTTCAATGGCGAGATCGACGGTTCTCTTCATCGTATCTATGTTGCCGGCGTGGTAACCGCAAGCGATATTTGCCGACGAAATGAGCGGCATTAGCTCCGCGTCGTTGCCGCAGCCTTCGCCCAGGTCGCAGTTTAGATCTATGCATTTCATCTTTTGATCATCGGTCAGTACCAGCCGCCTATCGCCGGTTGTACTGACATCCAACTCGTAGGAGATCCAAATCTCTCTCAAATTCCAGAGCCAGTTCCTCGGCGTGAGTTGCGTCGACGAGGTGGAATGCCACTTTGTCATTTGCACAAAGCTGAGCGAGCAGCGGAAGGTCGCGTGAGATCACATGAGCCAGTCGCGGATAGCCGCCCGTTGTTTGATGGTCCGCCATTAGCACGGTCAACTGGCCGTCCGGGAGAAGCTGTATCGTTCCAAAATCAACCGCCGACGAAAGCAACTCGAGGGGCTTGGCTAGCGAGATCGGCTTACCCAAGAGTCGAAAACCCATTCGGTCGGACGCGTTCGATATCAAAAAATCCTGATCTTTGAGCAGAACCTGGCTCGCGGCGGAAAGGCGTTCAAATTCTGCTCCCGCGATGATCCGTACTGTCGGAAACGAGCTATAGAGCGGCAGTAATGACGGTGAAATTCGTACGTGGAAGATATTGCGCGGCGGTTTCTCATAGCTTTGTCGCGGTTCCAATCTGTCACCCGTCATGAGCTTTCGGCCCTCAAAACCACCGGTAACAGCCGCCAGATTCGTGCTTGCACTTTCGAGCCAATGCTCAAGCTTAAATCCTCCTTTGACCGCAAGGTATGTGCGGCTGCCGCTATTCTTTCGGCCAAAACTAAGTCTGCTATTTGCTGCCGCAAAGACCGGACGCCACGTTTCGACTGGAACGCCATCCAGTTCCGCGCCGAATTCTGCACCGCCCAATGCAAAGATAACGTCTGATCCGAATTGGATCTGAGCGGCCGGAAAGTGCATCTCTAAAACTGCCTCATTCTCATCGTTGCCGAGCAGAATGTTGATCGATCTTACAGCAGTCCGATCCATCACGCCTCCCGGGTTAATGCCAAATCGGCGATACCTGGTGCGGCCGAGGTCCTGAATGGTCGTAAGAATGCCGGGTTTTTCGATCGTTAAGCTCAACTCTTTTCCTTCGCTCGTTGTATTTCCTATCCAAAAAAACTCAGACACTCACAAATCGCACCTCGTCGCCCGCCTGCAGGTATGTTGGACGGGCGGCATCAGGCGTGAACATCTCGACCTCCGTTCGCCCGATTATCTGCCATCCGCCTGGTGACGCGAGCGAGTATATACCGGTTTGACGCCCGGCGATGCCAATGCTGCCTTTCGGAACCAGAGTTCGCGGCGTTTGCTTTCGCGGCGTCGCGATCCGTTCATCGACCTCGCCCATATAACTAAAGCCCGGCAGGAAACCGAGCATATAGACGCGATAGGTTTTTGACTTGAAGATCTCGATGACCTCGTCGATCGTGAGGCCATGCTCCTCGGCAATGTAGCCGAGGTCGAAATCGGACTTGCGATCAAAGGCGACCGGTATCTCGACAAGCCGCGGATCGATATTAGGCGATACGGCTAGATCTGCGATCAGATCCCGAACGCATTTCTTTACCGCTTCGAAGGCAGTCGGGTATTCTGCGAACGATCGACGTACCTTTAGCAGGTCAAAAAAAATAGTGGTCGAGGCATACGCGGGAACAGATTCGACGAGGCCGGGAAAAGGGTTTTTTTCTATGTGGTCAGCGAGGGCGATCGCTTTGCGATTCAACTCCGGCGAGATCGCATTCCCAAATTCAACGGTCAATGCCGAGTCGCCGAGGGGAAAGATGCGGATCGATTCGTCGTTCATTTATCGGGTGCGTTGTTTTGGGTCGAGGTATTCGCGGAGGCCGTCGCCGATGAAATTGAACGCGAGCACGGTCAGTGCGATCGCGATGCCGGGGAAAAACAACACGTGCGGCGAACTGCTGAAAAATTGCCGTGCCTCTTCGATCATCGTTCCCCAACTCGGTGCGGGAGGCGGTATCCCGAGGCCGAGAAACGACAGCGTTGCTTCTGATAAGACCGCTCCTGCCATTCCGAGCGACGCCTGAACGATCAGCGGCTGGACGGCATTTGGGAGAATATGCGTGAACAAGATCCGCATATTGCTCGCTCCCAACGCTCGAGCAGCGAGTACGTAGTCGTATTCGCGAACCTTCAAAACCTGTCCTCGCATCACGCGTGCATAGCCGACCCAACCTATCACACAAAGAGCCGCGATCAGCTTGCCCTGCCCAGCACCGAGAAAAGCGACAAAGGCGATAGCCAGCAGTAAGCCCGGAAATGCGAGAAATACGTTGAAGACGTAGCCGGACAGGAACTTATCGATGAAACCGCCATAGAATCCGGCGATCGCACCGATGATGGTCCCAAACAGCGACGAAACGACTACCACCGTGATCCCAACCTCAAGCGAGATCCGAGCGCCGAAAACAACCCGCGAAAATACATCACGCCCAAGCCCGTCCGTCCCGAACCAATGCTCAGCCGACGGCGGAATGTACCGCATCGCCAGATCCTGCGCCGTCACATCGTGCGTCGCAATAAACGGCGCAAATATCGCGGCGAGGATAAACAAGCCGGCGATGATGAATCCGATGTAAGCGAGACGAGACATTTGTTAAGACAAGCGAATGCGCGGATCAAGTTTTCTGTAGACAAAATCCGTTAACGAGTTAGCTAAAATAAAAGTGATGCTGATTACGAGCACGCAGCCTTGAACGAGCCGGTAATCGCGTTTCCCAATTCCGTCTTCCAACAATAAAAGCCCTAAGCCCTGCCAATTGAATATCTTCTCGGTAATGATCGCACCCGCGAGCAAGACGCCTAACTGCAGACCGAGGATCGTGACGACGGGGATCAGTCCGTTTTTTAAGACGTGTTTGTAGAGAACTTTTCGTTCGCTGACGCCTTTTGCACGGGCGGTTCGCACGTAGTCTTCGCCCAGTTCTTCGATCACGCTGGAACGGACCATTCGTGTCAGGATCGCTGAAAGAGCGGCTCCGAGCGTGACGGCGGGCAGAATGATGTCTTCAGGATAAAAGCTGCCGGTTGCTGAGACCCAGCCGAGTTTGACGGCGAAAATGTAAACCAGGAACGGGCCGATAACAAAGGTCGGAAGCGAAATTCCCATCAATGCAAAGAATGACGCGGCGTTATCGATCAGCGAATTCTTTCGCGAACCGGCAAGAACACCGAGCGGCAACGCGATCCCGATCGCAACGAGCATCGCGGCTATGGCCAGCTTGATCGTCGATGGATAGCGCTCAAATATCATGTCCGCGACCGGACGATCGGTTTGGAACGAGCGGCCGAGATCGCCGTGCAGCAGGCCGGTCCAATACTCAGCGTAGCGATTTTCCATTCCGTTCCAAACGACGCCCTTTTCGGAGCCGTACGAAAAAAAGAATGCCGGCTTATCTAATCCGTGCTTCAGTCGAAAATTCTCGATCTGCTCCTGAGTTGCAGTTTCGCCCAGAATAACCGTCGCGGGATCGCCCGGAACCGCTTCGATCAGAAGCGTCACCAAGGATACGACCGTCCAGATAACCAGCAGCGTCAAGGCGAACTGGCGGGCAAAATTCAGCAGTTTATATTTCATTCAGAAATACCGGCGAGCCTTTGAATTTTATAATGTATGGCGTTGGAAAACAAACGAGTGAGGCGGCAGGACCGGAGCGGCACGACTCGAGCGGCAAGCATCCCTGCTTGCCAGCGTTCAACGAACGCTTATGGGGTTAGCTTCATTCAACTTGAAAAATACCAGGCGTCGTAACACCGCGGAATCTGCGGCGTGGCAAGCAGGGATGCTTGCCACTCCAGTCGCGGCTTCGCCTTTAGATCTTTGTTCCGGTATGGAGAGCCGCTATGCCGCCGGTCAGGTTTTTGTATTTTACAGTGTCGAATCCAGTCGATTCCATCAATGCCGCGAGCTTTTTCTGATTTGGGAATTTCGATACCGAATCGGGAAGATACTCATAAGCACCGCGCGAACCGCTGACCGCTCCGCCGATGCGGGGAAGAACGTGTGAAAAATAGAAATTGAACAACTGCCCGAATCCAGGAACTATCGGTGCCGAAAATTCGAGCACCGCGAGCCGTCCGCCGGGTTTGAGAATTCGCCTCAGTTCTTTTAGGCCTTCACTTACGTTTGCAAGATTCCTAAGCCCAAAAGCGATGGTCACCGCGTCAAATTCACCATCTGCAAATGGAAGACCCATCGCGTCGCCCTCGATGTAGGGTATCGCGTGGACCTCGTTCTCGGATTTTGTTTTGGCAAATGCAAGCATCGGGCGGCAAAAGTCGGTGCCGATGATCTTAGCTTTTGAGTTCTTGTTTAGCTCCAGAGAAAGGTCGCCGGTGCCGCAGGCGACATCCAGAACACGAGCATCAGGGTTATCAAGAATTTCGCGAAGTTCGGCAGAAACGATCCGCCGCCAGCGTTTGTCTATGTTTAGCGAGAGGACGTGGTTGAGCAGATCGTAGCGCCCGGCGATGCCCGCGAACATTTCGCGGACAGCCTTGGCGTGAGCCGCTTCTTTTGCGTTGAGTTCGTTTTGCACTATTTATTTTGCGGGCGGCTTGTTGAGCAGGACCGTCACGATCGGCTGTTTTCGCGTTTTTTCAGCGAAAGCGTTAACATCGGCGATCGTTACAAGGTCAGCGGCTCGAGCGTAGCCCTGAGCATCGGTAAACTTATAGGTGTCGGCGTCCAGCCAGAATGACGAAACATCACGCTTCGTCCACTTTGCCTGAAAGGCTGCCTTCGCCGCCTGGAATTCAGCATCGGTGATCGGATCCGCAAGAGCTTTTCCGACCAGTTCATTTGCCTCGATCTTTCCATTCGCGTTGCCAACGTCGTTCTTAGTGGCAGCGAATCCGATAGTAATCATGCCCGGCAGCGTGTGAGCCTCGTTGCGAACGAAGAGCTGATCGGAATATATTTCCGGCACGCGAGCTTTGAGCCGCGACTCGAGAATGTTGGTAAACACCATCGAGGCGGCGAAATCCTTATCCGCTTTCGCCGTGCCCCGCATTGCCATACGGATAGCTGCGACATCAGGTTTTGGCGATACGACGTTCAGCATTGCCGTCGGGGGTTCGTCAGGCTGGCGAAACGTCGATGGCGTTTTTCGATCTGACTTTAGCCAGCTTCCGAAATATCGCCTGACAGCACGAAAACCGAGGTCACGTTCAAACTTTCCCGATATCGCGATCGTGGAATTGTCCGCGGTCAGGAATCGCTGTTTCGCGTCGATCAGATCGGCAAAATCTATCTTCGGCAGCGAGCCAGAGCTTCCATCCTCCGGGCGGCCGTATGGAAACGTTCCAAACAGGCGCTTCGCCGCCGCCTGATCTGCAATATATGTCGGGTCTGCTTCCCATGCCGTAACTTTGGCCAGGAGGGCAGTTCGAAGTTTCGCGGTCTGCTCTTTATCGATCGTCGGGTTTGCAACCGCGGTCGCGAGCGTTTCGAGCATCGACAAAAAGCTGTCTGCTTTTCCGGTCGCGCTGATCTCGATGTAATCGTAGTTCGACGTGATCTCTAGCGAGCCTTCAAGGTCTTCCCTGAAAAAATCCTTAGTCGCTTCGTTCGGAAAAACGTTGTCCGCCAGGATCTGCATCACGCCTTCCTTGCCTTGGGGGTCAAACGCCGCGCCGGAATGTATGCGGATCTTTATCGCGACCTTGTCCGACTTGGCGTCAGGCCACATCAACACCTTGAGACCATTGAGCAGTTTTTCCTGCCGCGGAGCGGGAAGATCCTGCGAAAATATCGCCGGAGCGACCAGCGAGAACAGAATAAGGACGATCAAAGCAACGAAGACAACTTTCTGGAATAATTTCTTATTTTTCATCGTATATATCTTTGGGCAACTTCAGATTAACAGTTAGTTGCCCGATAGTCGTCTTGTGTTGTCAGGGCGGTCTATATGAAACGCGATTTTGCTTTTGAGTTTCATAAATGGAAATTTTAAGAGTCTAAAGGCATCGCGTCAAACAGATGCAGCATCTATGGAGATTGAGTGATTACGCACGAAGCAGTACGCGTAATTTTCTTGGTAAGTGGTTAAACTTTAGAAATAATCGCGGTATAATCCTTGATGGGTAACCGCGTCCTCCACGGAAGCGTCGATAAAAGAGAGGCTGAAAGATGGGAAAGATCGTAAAATTTTGCAGTTCGTGTGACGAAGGATTTGCTGAAAAGTTCGGCTTTTGCCCCAATTGCGGGCAATCGCTGCAGACTTTTGAGATGAATCCCGTTATTCCGGAAGCTCCGGCTCCGAAAGAAGTCGTCGCGGCTCCGGTTGTGGCACGAGTGATCGAACCGGTCCAAACGCCGGTTGAGGTAGCCTCAGGAAGTTGCTCCCATCGAGGAAATTTTCGAGGAGCCTGTGATCGAAGAGCCGGTATATGAAGAGCCGGTGATCGCACAGCCCGTCGAAGTTCCGGTGGTTGCCGTTCCGAAGCCAAAAAGACCTGCGGCTGCGACTGTCGCACCATTTACCCAGAAAACCGTAGTCGATACGGACGCGAAACGCGACGCCTCGGAGGGTTGGGTTAAGGTCAGCTCGAACGACGATGGTTTTCACATTACCCAGATCGAAGAAAAGAATGTCGGCACGCGTCGTGCCCTTCTGGCCGGCTCGTTCGGGTTCATGTGCTTCGTTCTGATATCGGCGATGGTTTACAACCTCTTCAGCAAAGATCTCGAAGTTGGATCGATCAATGACGAAATTTTCAACGCCGTGATGGTTGAAGATGTACCGACAGAGATCGAGGAGCAGCAGATCAAGCAGAACAAAGATAAAGGTGGCGGCGGTGGCGGTGGCGGCCGTGAAGAGAAGGAAGACACGACACAAGGCGATCTCGCTGACCAATCGCCCAAACCAACTCGTCCGCCGGATGCGAAAGTTTTCCGCAGCGATAACTTCGAACTCAAGATGCCGCCTCCACAGACGGAAGGCAACCGAACTTTTGAAAAGAAATTTGATCGCTGGGGTGACCCTAACGGACGTTTTGCTAACTTTTCTAACGGAACAGGTTCGGGCGGCGGCCAGGGAAGCGGCGTAGGTACAGGACAGGGAAGCGGCCGCGGAACCGGTGCAGGCTCGGGAACGGGCAGCGGCAGCGGCGGCGGACTCGGTTCGGGAAATGGTAATGGTACAGGCGGCGGTGATGATAACGACGGCGGCCCGCCCCCGATGGTGCCTCGCGGCGTAACGCAGGGCCTGAAGATCCTGTCGAAACCGCGACCGGGATACACGGATGCGGCCAGAACGGCAAATGTTCAGGGAACGGTTATTCTCAGAGTGACGTTCTTATCCTCGGGGCAGATCGGAAGCGTGTCGGTTGTCAAAGGACTTCCTAACGGCCTTAGCGAACAGGCAATTGCCGCAGCGAAACGGATCGCCTTCGAGCCCGCCAAAACTAACGGTCAGGGCCAGACGGTGACAAAACAGATCGAGTATTCGTTCTCGATCTACTAAGAATAACCATCAGTCAGAACGTACGAGAGGTTGCCCCTAATGAGGCAACCTCTTCGTATTTATCAGCACCGCCCGCGTGAGTGGGCGTCAGGATTAAGGTTTATTGGCGTACTTTATTTGCGATCGTTCCGCCCGCTTACGCAGGCGGTTCTGACCCTTAGATCGTTCCATCCGACGACTTCGAATCTTCATTCAGCTCAAACCGGTCTTCGTCCCGCTTTTCCATTTTCCTGACGAAATCAAGCGGTTCATTGTCTTGAAAATCGATCCCCATGGCATGGGCGTTCGCTTCGACATCGGACTGATCAGGCGTTGGATTATGGCCAAAGACGCTTTCCGAGCCCGTTGTCTCGACCTCTTGCCACTCAGCGTCAACATCGCCGCCCGAATCCGCCGGTGATGCCGGATAATTATCGACCAATTCCTGTCTTAACTCGTTAGTATCTATTCCCAATGCCTCGATCTCGGCCCGTCGCTCAGCATCGATCTTTTGGTTTGGAACCTTTTCCCATTCGTAAAATTCCAGCTCTTTTCCTTCGATCATCGTAGTTTCCTCCACTTGTAAAACATCTCAGGAGACAACATTAGCAGGTTCGAGCCGTGAGTTCTGTCTAGATGAATACAATCGATTGCGAAGAAGGTATCTCGAACCGTTTGCGGCACCGCATGTTCTTGCACATCAGCATGTCATCGATACGAACCATATAATCGCGGGATTTCTGGTACTGTGCGCGGTCGTTCTCGTTGTTGAATCGCGGTGCATTCTTTTTCTTCGTCCGCTTCATCCATCGAACCTCGTAATCGGCCCGCTCGCGGCAGTTCGGGCATGAGTAGTTTGCCGTTTTTACTTCCTGCTTTTCATCAAAAATATCGCGTTCCTGCATAACTCCATCTTATCACAGAGCAACTTGCCGACGATCCGAAAATCGCGGTAGGCCGTGTCTTCTAAAACAATTCCGGGCTATGGAGCTACCCAGGGAGTTCGCGCAGGTATTTGAAGCTAAAAATACCGGTATCGTGTCCGTCTGAAAAGTGAAAATTCAGGGCATAGCGGCCGACGATCGAGATGTGGTTGAATTTCAGGTCGTCAGGAACCTGGCTGCTTTGGAGGATCTTTTCGCCGGTCCATTCGTTCACACAGGAGGCACACGGGCAAATCCGGCGGAGCTGCGGCGCTGAATAACGTGTTTCGGCGTCGTCCGACCATTTGATCGAGACTTCGCTGTCAGATTCTTCAATTATTTGGGTTGGTTCAAGCATTTTAGAGTTGGCAGTGAGCAGTAAAGGCTCTTAGTTTCGCAGTTTTGATTCGATCTCGGCAGGGTTGATACCGTAATGCGTGGCGTGGTAAATCGCGTTGCCGTCTTTAATAACGAACGCTTGCGGCGACTGGTGGCGATGATTGATACGTTCTGCCACGGCGTCGGAGAGATCGCGATGTTGCTGAATGACGATCACATTAACGTCGGCGTCGATCTCTTTCAGATCGTACATGACATTCGCGCTGATCCCGCAGGTGTTGCTGTGTTTGACCAGGGCGACGGGATGGCGAAATGAATCAGTAAACAATGCGTCGAGTTGCTCATTCGACGTGATCTCAATAAAATTTGCCGGCATTTAGTTAGAAACCCCTTGATAAGAACTCGGCGCCGGCGGATCGAATGGTGCCCCTGGCAGAGCTGGAAATATCTTACGGTACGCGACCGCCTGCCCCATTATGATTATCGGCATCGCAAAGTAAACTCCGATGCACAAAGCAAGATAGCTGACCATCGCAATCACCATACCTACGCCGAGCAGCCCGGCCATTCCGGCCAAATTCTGCCAGACCGCCTTGATACTCAATTTTATAGCGTCGATCCCGGATAAGCCACGGTCGGCAACGAGCGGAAAGGCGAACAGCAACAGCGTATGAAAAGAAACCATCACGATCGCGGCGATCAACTCAAATACGAGTACGCCCGCAATGAACGGCAGCAGCTCAGACTCGCTCATCTTGTTTCCTGCAACCGCTACTCCGATAAGTGGAATATAGATGACGATCAAGAAGACAAAGACGGGAACCATTATCGCGAGCGATATCGGCAGGCTCTTCCAAATGTACTCGAATCCTTTGAACAGATCCTCGAATTTCAGCGGCTTCCCATCCGTCAGGCAGAACAAGCACATGAAAATGCCGCACATCGCCGGGCCGATCAGGATAATGGGGATCACCGAACCGACCAGGATCCCTACGATCACTATCGCAAAGACAAGCCAGTACTGAGGCTTTATCAGCTCCCAGGCCTCTTTATAGATCTCAACCGGTTTAATTACACCTGTACGAAATTCTGATGGGTTCATATCGGTTATCCCTGATCGTAGATATTTCTAAGGTAGTCCAAAACCATTCGATCACTCGAAAATTGCGGCGTCAGCGTAGCGATCGAATCTTTCATCCGCGCGATCCATTCGGTCGGCAGTCCGCTTTCGTCTTTTGCGTAGTATGCCGGTATCAGCTCGTTCTCGAGCGTGGAATACAACGATTCTGCGTCCGCGGTGTCCATCTCATCTTCCGTTAAGTCTCCCTCCAGATCGCCGATCGCAAAACCACTCCGGCCATTATATCCCTCGATCCACCAGCCATCCAGGATCGAGAAATTCAGAGCCCCGTTCATAGCGGCTTTCATCCCGCTGGTGCCGCTCGCCTCCATCGGACGCCTCGGAACGTTCATCCAAACATCAACGCCATGGACGAGATATCGAGCCACTTCCTGATCGTAATCCTCAATAAAGACCGCACGCTTCTGCCAATTTGAATCGTGATTGATGCTCATCAATTCCTGCAGGATGGTTTTTGCAGTGCGATCCTGCGGGTGGGCTTTTCCGGCGAAAACGAACTGAACCGGACGCTCCGCATCGTCCACCATTTTCAGCAATCGCGGCAGGTCGGAGAACAGCAGATCCCAACGCTTATACGCCGCGACACGGCGGGCAAAGCCGATCGTAAGTATGTCTGGCGAAAACAAATGGTGCGTATTCTCATGTTCGTTGATCGTATCGAGATCGCCGGTCTCTTTCGATTTAGTGCGCTCGCGGATAAAGGCGATGAGCAGATTCTTGAGTGACTGATGAGCATTCCAAACGCTCTCGTCTGTCAGGAACTTGGCCGCCGTTGCCCATGTTTCCTCGTCTCTGACGATCTCGTGCCAATTCAAACCGATATTCTGCTCATAAAGCCTCTGAAACGCCGGAGCGATCCACGTCGGAGCGTGTACGCCGTTCGTTACGGAGGTGATCGGCACGGCGCCCGAATCCGCAAGGTCGGGGAACATTTTTAGCCACAATTCACGCGAAACTTCGCCGTGTTTCGCGCTCACGCCGTTTGCCGAACGGCACATGCGGATCGCAAACGGTGTCATGCCGAAAAATTCTGTATCGTCTGAGAGGTCTGCACGGCCAAGAGCGATAAATTCGGAACCGGTGAGCTTGAGCGATTCAATAAATGCCGGGCTGAAACACTCGGCAAGGAGCTTTGGATCAAAGACATCGTTACCGGCCGCGACTGGAGTGTGAGTGGTGAATACGCACTGTTTTCGGACTTCCTGCACCGCGTCGGCAAATGTGTGTTCAGGATTGGCGGCGAGATATTCTCGCGTCAATTCAAGTGTCGAAAACGCAGCGTGGCCTTCGTTCAGGTGAAAAACGGTCGGCTTGAGCCCTAGTTTTCTCAGCAGGCGCACGCCGCCTAGGCCAAGGATCTTTTCCTGTACGATCCGAGTTTCCGTGTCGCCGCCGTACAGATGTCCGGTAATTAGGCGGTCGACATCGCTATTTTCCGGCACGTTGGTATCGAGCAAATAAAGCGATATCCGGCCAACGCGGGCCAGCCAGGCCTGAGCGACCACAATGCGTCCGCGAATATGGACCGTAACCGTTACCCGCTCGCCGTTCTCGTCAAACACCGGCGTCACCGCTAATTCCGAGGAGAAAACGTCGTTATAGGTCTCTTCCTGCCATCCGTCGTGCCTGATCCGCTGGCGAAAATAGCCGTAACGGTAGAGCAATCCTACCGCCGTGAGCGGCATATTGAGGTCACTCGCTGATTTCAAATGGTCGCCCGCGAGAATGCCGAGCCCGCCGGAATAGTTCGGTAGGGAATTATGTACGCCATACTCAGCGCAAAAATAAGCGATATTGACGTCACCCGGTTCGCGTTCCTCGCTCAGATATCTTACAAATTTGTCGTTAAATCGCTCGAGCCGGGCGACATAATCAGTGTCAAGGATCTTTTGCCAGAGGCGAACCCGTTTAACTTTATTGAGGAACAGTCGCGGATTCTGTTCGCACTGATCCCAAAGCGTCGGGTCAAGGTCGCGAAAAAGAGCGGTTCCGTCGGGCTGCCAGGACCAATAAAAGTTGGCGGAAATGGAGATCAGCGGTTGCAGGACCTCCGGAATGTCACGTCTTATCTCGAAATCCGTTCTGAATTCCGTCTGCATTTGCTGGCTTACTGCTTGTTGTGTTGCGATATCGGTCGAGGCCTCCGTCATAGTACTTTGTTCATTAAACCAACAAATATAAACGAAGAAAGCCGGAGTATCAAATTTTACGAGCCCCCCATCGCCCGATCATTCCCTCCGATCGAGCGGTCCGACAGGCATGAACCGGTAGTGAAGAGCGACGACAAGCCCGAAAGCAGCTCCGACTGCGACCAGCAAAGCACTTACTCTTAGATAGTTAGAGAAATTGCCCAGGCCGATCAGCCACCAAAGTCCGCCCATAACTGCCCCGCCGATCGCGAAAAAGCCCGGGATCGTGACGAACTGAAAATTGAATTTGCGCGGTCTTTTCTCGCGGGTTGAGAAAATGATCGGTTTCAGCCGATCGTACTCCCATGCGACCAGGAAAGTCGCGGCCAGCGCCATGAAGATCGTTAACAGCCACGTTCCCACGAATCCGACCGACGATGTCAAAACAGCGATATTTACGATGATCGGAAGAAATAACAGGGCTCCCAGATGAGAAGTTCGCGGAATAAGCAGCAGAATTGCCGCGATCATCTGGCCCCAGCCGAGGAATTCGTAGTAGAAACCGGTTTGTAGGAGAGCGTTGAAATAATGCCCGACGGGATTCGAATCCGGCAGCGACGTGAACGGTTCGTGAATGATCTTTTTATAACTCGGCGGAATAAATCCAACCGCCAGCAGCACCCGCGTAAATGCTGCAAAGATCTGCATCCACCACCGCCGCGTTACCGCTGCGTGAATGTCATCGAGTATGTGTTCGAGTTTCATGGAAAAGAGAACGAGTAAGAGGGTCGGAATGTTTGCGAAAAGTTGCGTGATTCACTTTGAATACACGTTTCGGTATAATCAAAAATTTCGTACAGAGGGTTCGACCGGGTCAGAACCGCCTGCGTAAGCGGGCGGCACGAAGACGGCCATCATGTACTGTATTATCACCAACAGGCCGCCCCCTCACGGGAGGCGGTTCCGACCCGCTACGGGCGGCACAACATCCATATGAAACTCAACATCATCCCCGTAAAATGGTCCGACGACGGCGTTCTCATGCTTGATCAGCGTTTGCTGCCGACCGAGGAAACGTGGCTCACGCTCAAAACCTACGACGAAGTCGCCGCCGGCATCAAAGACATGGTCGTCCGCGGAGCCCCGGCGATCGGCGTTTCGGCCGCGTACGGCATCGCTCTCGGGGCAAAGAATTTTGTCGGTACCACCGTCGCCGATCTCGAAGAAGAGATCGCCTATATCAGCGAAGTCCTCGCCGCGACACGCCCGACCGCCGTCAACCTTTTCTGGGCGATCGACCGCATGAACCGCACGTTTCAAAAGGCCAAAGCGGATGGCAAATCGGTCAGCGAGATCAAAGAGATCCTGAAAACCGACGCCATCGCCATCCATGACGAAGACATCGAATCGCAGCGTCTGATCGCTCAGTTCGGCGGCGAATTGCTCGCCGACAACGACGTCGTCCTGACCCACTGCAACGCCGGGGCCCTCGCCACCGGCGGCGTCTGGGGCACGGCGCTCGGCGTGATCCGCGGAGCCGTCGACCAGGGCAAATCGATCTCAGTCATCGCCGACGAAACGCGCCCGTACCTCCAAGGTGCCCGCCTCACCGCCTGGGAACTGATGGAAGACGACATTCCCGTCACCCTGATCACCGACAACATGTCCGGCCACATCATGAAAAAAGGCGGCGTTCACGCCGTCGTCGTCGGCAGCGACCGCATCGCCGCCAACGGCGACGTCGCCAACAAGATCGGCACCTACATGGTCGCTGTCCTAGCCAAACGCCACAACATCCCCTTCTACGTTGCAGCCCCGCTCTCGACCGTCGATCTTAACACCCCAACCGGCGACCAGATCCCCATCGAAGAACGCGACCGCGAGGAGGTCACCCACGTAAAAGGCCACCAACTAGCCCCCGAAGGAGTAGGCATCACCAACTACGCCTTCGACGTAACCCCAAATGACCTGGTAACCGCCATAATCACCGAAAAAGGCGTCGCGAGGGCTCCGTATACGGAGAGTTTGAAAGCTCAGTTCGAGTCGGAACCGCCTGCGTAAGCGGGCGGCCACAACGGGTCAGAACCGGGAGCGATAGCGACTGGGCTCTTCTACCTCGGGGAGCAAATCGTGTTAAAATCACCAGCAAAACATGCTAAAATAAGACTCGTGAGAGACTTTGAACCCCAATTTCGCATGCTGTCCGAACTTCAGCGACTCGGCGAGCGAGCTTTCATCCACAAGCTCAGGAAAAAGAATCCTGACATCACGCTCGCCGAGATCGAGAGCGAGGTTGACCGTTGGTATTTGGAGTTGCCGCAGCGTACGGACGAGGGCTTTTCAAGGCGTGACATCTCCCGATTCGTCTCTAAAAAGATCTGAATAACGAACAGCTCGAACATCATTCGAAACTAATATTCGACATTCTCGAACGGCGTAAAGCAAAGTTTGCAGTTGTCGGCGGGATAGCCGTTTCGTTCCGAACAATAGAGCGTTTTACTAAGGATATTGACCTAGCGGTAACTGTGACAGATGACGCTCATGCCGATAGTCTCGTCTACGAACTTACGCAGCTTGGCTACACTGTTGCCGAACTGATCCATCACGACGACAGAGGCCGCTTGGCTACGGCTCGGCTTAAATCATCCGGTCGCCCGCCAATGCGAATCGATCTAATTTTCGCCTTTACTGGAATCGAGTCAGAGATTGTTGAAACCGCCGAAGAAGGCCACATCCTTTCAGACATCAACGTCCGCGTCGCCACCATTCCCTCCCTGATCGCCATGAAAACCCTCGCCGCCGACTGGAACCGGCGCCCACAAGACATCCTCGACCTCCAACACCTCATCACCGCCGCGACGCCGCCGGAATTAGAAGCTACCCGCGAACTCCTGGAACTCATAACCAAACGCGGCTACAACGGAACCAAAGACCTCCAAAAACACCTCGATGGCTACATCGAGCAATTTTTGGACTAAGAAGGCTCTCACGACAACTCATTAGTCGACTAAAACATCAAAAAGTGATGATCAACAGGTTACTAAAAGCGATCTTCGCGATAGCAGTTTGCCTTAACTGTTCGAGTTTTTACTCGCTGGCTTGTTCTTATGCGGACGGTCATCTGCCTAAAACAAAATACGGTCTGGTGAAGGAAACGGAGGCGGTTCTTCTTGCTGAACCCGTTTCCAGAGATGGAAGTGCTGTTGAGTTTAAGATCGTCGAAGTCCTTAAGGGAGACTTCAAAGATAAGGTTTTTAATGGTTACGAAACTAATACAAGCTGTACAGTTATATCATTTGGCTCTGACCGACGATCATTGTTTCTAGCCCCTTTACTAGAGCAGAGTCTCAGGTCTCCCCAGCCAAAATACCTTCTATTTGTTAACAAAGGCGAGTCGGGCTGGGAGATGTCGGTAGTTGCGACGGAAGCAATGAATCTGCCTATCAATGACTTGGACTCCTCGGAATTGTTGAGATCCGTGAGACATTTCATCCGCATCAGCTCAAAAAACGACTACGATATCGAGAAAAAAGAATTGGGGGATCTGCGGAAACTGGCTCTGAACCGGCGAAATGCCAAGCACTATCCGAAATCTCTTGTTTCAGATATCGATGACGAACTGAACTCACCTACGCCCGACAAACCTTTTGATTATCTTGTAACCCTTTACTCCGGTTCTTCTAAGGAGCAGAAAAGAGACGTGTTATGGGCTTTTGCGTGGGGCAGGCACAAACAAGCGGCGGGCTTTATTATCGATTTGCTGAAAAAACCTATTCCGTTAAACTACATCGGCCCAATAAGCAAATACATCAGCGAGACCCGAAATGAGACAATCCTCATTAAGCTGGCACGGAACTATCCGGAGCTAGACAAATCGCAACGGTGGCCTCTGATGTGGGCAATGATCAAGACGGCAGATAAACACCACCTCAATCTGATGATGGCCGCTCTGAGATCGGCGGATATCGAAGAAGCCGGCAGGCTTGCTACGTGGTTCGTTCAGAATCCGAATCCCGAGGCGACCGAAATCGTCAGAAGTCTAGTGGGTAAGAGCTATCAGGAGCATTGGGAATTATCTTTCGGCTTGGCCGGAATGGGCGACATTGCAACGGTCGAATGGGCTCGAGAATTTATGAACAGCTCGGACAAGGATCGTTGGATGGCTTTTTACGCTGTCGCTTGTTCGCCATTAGAAGCAGCCGACCAGTTAGCTAAGAGGGTGATTGCCGCAAACAATCCCAAGGATATTACTTGGCTGATCCAGGGATATAAAGAGTCGCAGAATCCAAACAGATTTGACCGTCTTCAAGATATTATCAACTCAAATAATAGAGATCCAGAAGTAAAAAATTGGTTAAAAAGAACCTTAGAAGAGATGGCAGAGGAAGGTAGTAGCCAGGCTGCTGATCTTTTAAAAAGACTGGAGAAATAATCCCGGGTTCCCCTGCTCCGGTCGCGTACTCGCGAGACGATTATCAAAGCTGCGGAGCAGCGGCATACTTGTAACCCCAGGGTGGAGCGAAGCGGAACCTGGGGAATAGCCAAATCTTGTTTTTGAGCCTGCGGAGCGGGCGACATAGATTCGTGCAAACGGCCATAAATCTGTCGCCCACCACGCGGGCTTAAGATCTTTTTTGGTTCCCACCCCAGATTCCGCAAGGCTGCACCTGGGGCTAAATTCTGTCGCTGCTCCGCAGCTTAATGAAGTTTCCGAAACACCCGAGAAGCCTAAACCTTAAAAATAACTCCCCAAATAACTCGCCGTAAACAATACAGCATGCGTCACGACGTGCCGATCATGGCGGATTCAAGTCCTTTTTTCCAGTAGAGGTAGCCAGCGATTAGTCCGAAGGTGGAGTTGGCGGTTAGGACGAAGAGAATGAGGGTGGGCGTTGGGTGTGGGAAGAGCAGGAATGCGACCGGCAGGTGGCCGATGCCGAAGATCAGGGATGAGACGAGGATCGCGGCGACAAAGCAGGACGATCTCGGGCTGCCCTGGCCTTTTTGAAAAAGCCTCCACGCGAGCCAGGCAAGCAGCGTCATCAGGCCCCAACGCAGCAGCAGTTCTTCTGTTACCCCGCCGTACAAAAATCGTGTCGGGAGCGGTAGCACGTTGCCGAATTTGCCTATCAGCACAACGGCTTCGGCTGGCAGCAAGGGTTTTAATAGGGCGGCCGTCACGACGATCGCGAGGCCGCTAATTACGCCGCCGATAATGCCGGGAACGATCTGTGGTTTGAGAGCAGGGAACCAATTTTCGTTTTTGGCGAGGCTTTCAGCCACCGGAGCCGACAAACCGACCTTCGGCGCAAGCCCGATCCCAACCAGAACCGCGATCGATAAGATCACCGTCGGCTGAATCAGGCTTAAGCCCTTGATCAGCCAGGGGGCCATCGGAGGAACCTCGACGTCTGAAGGAAGTATCTCGATGATCCCGGCCAGATCTATAAACAAGAACGACAAGATCCCAACGAACCCCAAGGCCCAAAGAATTAGGAAGAACTTCTTATGCGTTGTCATCACAGTATCCGCATCTTAGCATTTTGATCGGCGAATATATTCAGGTGCGAACGGATCTGTCGCCCACATCCGTGGGCTTTGAATTGTAAGGACTGATGTTATGAAGTTGATTCCATCGGAGTCGAGTGTTAGAAAACACTCAGAGTTTTGACAAGAAACTGACCCGATGGAATCAACAATGACAGTATACATCGGGGTTGATTTTCACCCATACGAGCAGACGGTTGCTTATTGTGACGAGAGGGATGGAGAGGTGCGGTATCGGCAGTTTCTGCATTCGGACAAGCAGTCTTTGAAGGCGTTTTATCGCAAGTTTGGAGACGAGGTGGTTGTCGGGGTAGAGGCGACGGGTTGTTTGTGGTGGTTTGAAAAGCTGCTCTTTGAAAACGGAATAAAGGTAAAGATAGGTGATCCGAGGCTGATCAGGCGAGCTGCGTTGTCGCGACACAAGAACGACTTTCGTGATGCGGAGACGATCCTGGATCTCCTGGTGAACGGCTCGTTTCCCGAGATCACGCCGAGGAGCGAGCGGAGCCGCGAGATGCTCACGATGCTCAATCATCGGCATTTTCTGGTGAAGAAGCGTACATCGATCGCAAACACGCTACAGGCGTTCGCTCGATCGAAGGGGCTCGATAAGTTTCGGCTTCAGACACTTAAACGGCAGAAAGAGCTTCTCGATGCGGTTTCGACCGATATGGAGCGGCTCATCGTCATATCGCGGTTTTCTTTATACAACGAATTGTCTAAAGAGATAGCGGCCTTTGACGCGAAACTTGCGGAGGAGGCGGATAAAGATGCAAAGACGCGCCTTCTGATGACGCATCCGGGCATCGGAGTGGTCACCGCTCTGGCACTCATTCACACACTAGGCGACGTCCGCCGCTTTCGACGCAAGGAAGAGGTAGTCGCGTTCGTAGGACTGGACCCGCTGGAGAAAAGCTCCGGCGAGAAGAGACGAATAGGCTCGATCAGCAAGCATGGCTCGCGACTCACGAGGCATCTGCTCGGTCAGGCCGCCCAGACGTGCCGCGATCATGGGATCAAGGCACATTACTTGCAAGTTAGCCGTCGACGCGGCCGCCCGAAAGCAAAAAGTCGCAGCGGCCCGCAAACTGCTCATCAACTGTTACGTCATGCTTCGTGACAACATCAGCTACGAACAGTTTGCAACCGGCGGGGCGAAGTTGGCCTGTGCGAGGGGTCAGGAGAGGTGAAGAGAAATCTTCAGTCTCTGAAGGTCTGATGGCACGGCCAGCCATCTCGATAAAGCGTCGGGATGAGCCGATCTAGTTTCATGTAGCCAGTTAAATCTGTGCACGAATAGATGATGGCACTCGCCACAAACGGCGGTGCGAACTGAAAGTAAATCTAACAATAAAAGGAGGCGGGTTGGTTATTGTCGAAACGAACATGACTTCGAATCACACCAAAACTCGGTGCGACCGACGAAGTGCGCTTGACTCATGGCTTAACTTCATAGATGTGACCCCGGCCGAGAACGACTGTGACAATACTCGATTCTTTCCCGTCAGAGAGACGCAGATCGGAGTGCGCGATACCCAAAATCATAGCTCGCAGACCTTTGACCAATCTCCCCAATACCTCTACCAATCTCGAGGCTCTGCTTTACCAATGGGTAGCTTCCACTCTACCTAAATGAGCCCATTTTATCATGGTAATTTGTCGAGATCTGAGGGCTGCCAGGCGGCGTTTTTGAAGAAATAGAGCCGACGGCCGGGCTTCATTCCCTCAAGACGGCCCTCGTCGAGCGAGATTCCATAGCTGCCGCGGCAGAGCGGTTCGTTCCAGTCGTTTCCGGCCCTCAGAAAGTTGTGGATCTTTTCAGAATCCGCTCCCATCTGGAATGCCATCGGGACCGCTTCGTCCACCGGGAAATCGTTGAACCAGGCATCGCCGGTACACCACGAAGCGAGCGATGTCATCGTCAATGGCGTATCGGGAGGCAGTGTTTTCATGAGCTCCCGCATCATCGACCGGTAAAATGGCCGTTCGGAAACGACGGCATCGAAATCGATCTGGATCGCTTTTACGTCGGGCAGTTCGAGCGTGTTTTTGATCAGACTCACCATCTTCGAACCCATCTCGGCCGAAAAAGTCGGCCGGTCGAACGTGCCTTTTTTTGTCTCGACCCGCGTGACGGCGATCAGATACGTCCCGGGCGGAACTTCGAGCGGCTGACGGCGAGGTTTGGGCGAAACCTGGTCTTTTTCGAGGAAGATCGTCTGAGCTAAAAACGCCACGCCGATTTCGTTTGGATCAATGAAATGCAGGTCTTCAGGGCGTTCCCATGCCCACAAAACCTTCGTAGGCAGACCGTTCGAACGGGCGGGATCGATCTTATTTTTTGACGCCGAGCAGCCTGTTAGTAGCAGGACTGAGATCCAGATCGTTGCGGTGAGTATTCGCATTGTTTGGTTCGAAATAGCTGATAGCATTTTACTTGAGCATAAAAGCTATCAGTTATCAGCTATTTAGGAAAATGACTTTGGATCGATTTGTCTGATATACTCTCCAAAGAACTGAATCGCCATTCATTTTAGCCGTCTTACGCCCGCTTAAGCAGGCGGTTCTGACAATAATCATATGATCGAACGCGAACAAATACCGATGGATGTTGTGTTTGTGGGTGCTGGGCCTGCAAATTTGGCGGCTGCGCTGCACTTGAAAAACAAGATCAAGGAACACGACGAACTGGTCGAAAAAGGCTTCAAAAAGGGCAAGGCGATCGGCGAACTCGAGATAGCGATCGTCGAAAAAGGCTCATTCGTCGGGGCACACATTCTGTCGGGAGCCGTCATGGATCCCATCGCGATCCGCGAGCTTATGCCTGATTTTCTGGCACAAGGCTGTCCCGTCGATTCGGTCGTGACGGAAGATGCATTTTGGTATCTAGGTGAAAAGAAAGGCTTTAACGCACCGCTCGTTCCGCCGCCGCTGAAGAACAAGGGCAAATACATCGTTTCGCTCAGTAAGGTTTGCGAATGGCTTGGTGAGAAATGTGAGGAAGCGGGAATCAATATTTTCCCGGAATTCCCTGCGGCTGAGATCCTGTATGACGAGAACGACTGCGTGATCGGCGTACGAACCGGTGACAAGGGAATCGACAAAGAAGGCCATCAAAAGGCTAATTTTGAGCCTGGCGTAGACCTTTTGGCTAAGGTCACCGTGCTCGGTGAAGGCTCACGCGGGTCGCTCGCCAAGCAAATAATTTCGCGCCTCGGACTTGCCGAAGACAAAGAGCCGATGGTCTATTCACTGGGGATAAAGGAGCTTTGGGAACTGCCCGCCGGGAATTTTCCGGAAGGGAAAGTCGTTCATACGCTTGGATTTCCATCCGACACGCGAACCTACGGCGGCGGCTGGATCTACGGCCTCAAAGACAACATGGTCAGCATCGGTTACGTAACCGGGCTCGACTACGAAGACCCGCTCATCGATCCGCACGCCGAGTTTCAAAAGTTCAAAACCCACCCGAAGGTCGCTGAGGTCCTTGCAGGCGGCAAGATGATCAAATATGGTGCGAAAACCATCAACGCCGGCGGCTACTTCACGATGCCGCGGCTTTATGCGGACGGGGCATTGATCGTTGGCGATTCCGGCTCTTTCCTGAATGGCCAGCGGATCAAGGGAATCCACACCGCGATGAAATCAGGAATGCTCGCCGCTGAGACGATCATCGGAGCTTTTGAACACGACGATTTCTCTTCAAAAACACTCAAGCATTTCGAGGAAAAGGTCAATTTAAGCTGGATCTACGACGAACTGCATCCGGTCCGCAACTTCCACGGAGCCTTCCAGAAGGGCCGTTGGTCGGCATTGGTCAACACTGGGCTGCAGTTTATGACCAAAGGCCTCGCCTGGGGTTTTATGCCGAAGGAACACCACGTCGCAGGCCACGAACGGATCGAAAAGCTAAACGGCAACGCAAAGGCCGGTGGATTTGGGCCATCGGATCATTTGAAGTCCGAACGGTATGCGGGCGTTCCATTCGATAAGGAGTTGACGTTCGATAAGGTAACGGATGTATTTTACGGAGCTGTCGCCCACGACGAAGATCAGCCATCGCATCTGCACGTACTAGATACGGAGATATGTGCGACCACGTGTGCCGAGGAATATGGCAACCCGTGTCAGCGATTCTGCCCGGCTGCCGTTTATGAGATGGAAGACAATGCCGGAACGGGACGAAAGGAACTGAAGGTCAATTTTTCAAATTGTGTTCATTGCAAAACTTGCGACATTGCCGATCCTTACCAGATCATCAACTGGGTCACGCCTGAGGGCGGTGGGGGGCCGAACTATAAAGGTATGTAAAACCAGGTATTTAACCGTACCGATGTATACAAATAGGAAAAAGGCCATTGCAATGCAGCAATGGCCTTTTTGTATGTTGTAACTACTGCAAGAACTGTGAGGACAGCGATTTAGCTTTCAAGGATCTCGAAATTGATTTTCTTGTTCTCAAGTTCCTTCATCGCAATACGAGTCGATTTTGTCTTTCGCATATCGAGATCGACTCGCGGGATCGCACCACGCTGGAGCTGCTTGCTGCGCTGAGCAGCGAGAATGATCATGCGGTATTTCGAATCGATCGCCGGTGGATCAATTATTTCTTCTACTTCTGTTTCTTCTATTTCTTCGACCATAAATTAGCTATCTCCATCAAATAGATGCTTTGACGCATCGAAACTATTAAGGATAGCCTGAATAGCCTCAGTTTGTCTATCTCGTTCCTGCCGTTCCGCGACAATAATCGATGCTATCTGCCGCGTGGCGACCGGGAGATCCTCGTTGACCACTACGTATTTGAATTTTTTGTATTGCAGAACTTCCTTAAAGGCGTTCCTAAGGCGAGTGGTTAGTTCCGTTTGCCCCTCGGTGCCTCTTGCCGTCAATCGAGCCTGTAGGATCTCAAACGACGGTGGAAGAATGAAGATACTGATACACTGATCAGGACGTTTTTCCAGTATTTGGAGAGCTCCTTGGACGTCGATCTCAACGATCAGATCCTTTCCACTTCGCGAGATCTTTTCGCTTTCCAACAGTGAGGTGCCGTACATATTTCCATGAACCTCGGCGTATTCAAGGAATTCTCCGTCGACGATCAGGCGGTCAAATTCTTCCCTGGTTGTAAAGAAATACTCACGGCCATCCTCCTCACCAAATCGCTGCGGGCGAGTTGTGTGCGATACTGAAAAGCCAAGTTCGGGCAACAAGCCTCGAACTTCCTTTATCAGCGTTCCTTTTCCTCCCCCGGACGGGGAGCTAATAATGATGAGCTTTCCTTTCATAGTCGTTTCGCCAAGCCGCTACGGAGGAAGAATGCCATCGAAATTGATGGCTGAAGACGACCTCCAAGTGCTATCAAAGATATTCAAACAAACTCATTCGATATTTTGCACCTGCTCGCGGATTTTCTCAATTTCACTTTTTATAGCGAGTGCGTTTTCTTTTACGATCATGTTGTTGGTTTTCGAGGCGATCGTGTTGGCTTCGCGGTTGAATTCCTGAGTTAGGAAATCCAGGCGTTTCCCAACGTCTCGCTCGTCCATTACGATCGACCGGAAATGCTCGATATGCCCCCTGAGCCGCGTGATCTCTTCCGAAATATCTGCTCGATCTGCCAAAAATGCAACTTCCTGAGCGATGCGGCCCTGATCAATGTCGAGCTGCGAATCGGTACGTGCGAGAAGCTCGGCCACCCGTTTTGTCAGGCGTGCGGAATACTCGTCGGCGACCTTAGCTGACTCTCGTTCGATCGCTGGAATTCTCGATTCGATCTCGATGATCCTTGAGGAGAGTTCGTCCCCAAGCATCGCTCCCTCCATCGAACGCATAGATTCAAGGTCATCGAGTGCCGCGGTGAAAACCTGTTCGATAGCATTTAGGAACTCGCTGGTTGGTTCCTGCTTTTTCGTGTTGACGACGTTCGGCAGACGGGCGATGACATTGATATCCGGTTCGCCGCTTAGTGAGAATTCGGTTTGCATTTCCTGCATAGCCGCGAGAAACCCAGCGATCAGGGGACGGTTTATTTCAAGTTCGACAGCGTCGTTTCGATCGTACTGGAGGTTAACTTCAACCCTTCCCCTAGCGAGACGTCCGCTAATGAGCTTCTTAACTGTCGGTTCGAGCGGCTGCAGCTCAGACGGAAGCCGCATATTTATGTCGAGAAAGCGGTTATTGACCGTCTTTAGCTCGACTGTTATTGAGTGATTATCATCGGACACTGCAGCGCGTCCAAAGCCTGTCATTGATTTCATAATTAATCTTCTTTCGTTTCTTCCATATCGGCAAACTGGAGCTCGTAAAGCTTCTTGTACGTGCCTCCTTGGTCTAGCAACTGGTCGTGCATACCAGTTTCAATGATCTCGCCTTTTTCCATGACAACAATCTTGTCCGCTTTTCTGATGGTTGACAGCCGATGGGCAATAACTATCGAGGTTCTGTTCTGCATCAGATTGGCAAGGGCCTTTTGAACCAGCGATTCGCTTTCCGTATCAAGGGCAGATGTTGCCTCATCTAGGATCAAAACGGGAGCATTCATCAAAACTGCACGAGCTATTGCGATTCTTTGGCGCTGGCCTCCTGAAAGCAACACACCCCGTTCACCAACCAAAGTTGAATAGCCGTCGGGAAGTTGTGAAATAAAATCGTCTGCGTATGCGATTCGAGCGGCTTCCTCGACCTCAGTCTGTGACGAATCGGGACGTCCGTAGGCAATATTTTCTCTAACAGTGTCGTTAAATAGAACTGTTTCTTGTGTTACCAACGCTATCTGCTTTCTGAGGCTTGCGACACTAGAATCCCTTAGATCTACTCCATCCCAAGTTATCGAGCCCTCGGTTGGGTCGTACAGTCTCTGAATTAGCCTAGTGAGGCTTGATTTGCCGCCGCCGCTTTCACCTACGAGGGCGACCATTTGGCCGGTTTTAACTTCGAGATCGATGTTCTTGAGTATTTTGCGTTTACTGTTGCGGTAGTTAAATGTAACGTTTTTCAGTATTATTTCCGTTTTCAGCGGCCCGAGTTGTTTTGGGTTCGATATTTCGGCCAGCGTCTCATTCTCATCCAAAATGGTCCAGACATCGCGGGCGGCGGAAAACGCCTTGGTGATCTCATTGTGTTGTCGCGATATCTTTCGCATTGGGTCGTAGCTGCGAAGCAGAAACAGCAGGAATGTGAAAAATTGCGGAGCGTCCATACGCTGAGCATCAATTTCACGCAGACCAAAAAAAAGAAGTACGACAACCGCGACCATGCCA
Organism: Acidobacteriota bacterium; assembly: GCA_016703965.1. Taxonomy (NCBI): domain Bacteria; kingdom Pseudomonadati; phylum Acidobacteriota; species Acidobacteriota bacterium. Next base: position 1,083,346 of record JADJBB010000025.1, on the reverse strand, counting down.
ATTATCTCGATGGTTGGCGGAGATGTCGCAGCGATGCTTGCCGAGCGCATGTTAGCCCTAGCGATAATGCGGGCTACATCCATAAACCGTTTCTTTTCACGTGGTTCCGCGGAATAGGCTTTGACAATAATATGGTTCGACAGAGTTTCCTGAGATGTGTCGTTCAGTTCCTTATTTCCTTCCAACGAGACATCGGCAAGCTTCCTAAGTCGACTTGAAAAGCTCGCTGTCAGTAGGGCGATGATCGGGGCGATTATCAATGAACCGAGCGTTAGCCGCCAATTGTAATAAAACGCTGCCCCGATAAACGCCACTAGCATCACCGTCTCTCGAATCACGTCCCGCAGGTTCGACGAAACCGCCAACTCAATTGCGGAGCAACTGACCACGAGTCTCGAGACCAGGAAATTGGTCCGGTGCTTTTCAAAGAAGACAGCAGGCTGCTCCAGTAGATGGGAATAAAGTTCACCCCGGAGATTCAGCACGGCCGACTGGCCGATCTTCGCCATCAGAAAAGAGGAGAAGTATTCTGCGATGCCCTTTAGCACCGTAAATGAGATCAACAGGACTGCGATCATCATCCATGCACGGTACCAGTCGTCCCTGGGTATAAGGCTGTTTAGGTCAAAAAGCGTTTTGCTTTCAGTTGAATTTCGAAGAAATTGCTCGAAGATCGGCACGAGAAGAGCACCGGTCGCAGTTTCAAATACCGCGCCAACGATCATCGCAAAAAACGCCAGCACGAAGGTTAGCCAATAGGGTCTGACGTATTTGAGCAGGCGTTTTAGATCGTCCATGACTGCGTGTAAAGGATTGAATATACTTTACTTGAAGGTTAACTGTCCAAAACTCTTGTCTTGCAACTTTCAAACCCTGTATGGCATCTCTTGATATTGATTCGTAATCCAGGGAGAAGTTTATGAAAAAAACGTTCGCTGCCAAATCCGTATTTATCGGGCTCATCGTAACATTTGTATCTCTAGTCGGTTTAGGCCAGGTCGATGTTGGACGAAAGACCACAGCAATTACATATCCGCTTGATGACACGGTGACGGTTCAGTTTCGGGGTACAACGCGCTTTCCCAGGATGAAGGGCGAGGCTAAGGTTAAGCGAACGTCGCGCAGCGGTACGACCATTGAATTATCCGTCGAAAAAATGCCGCGGCCATTTGAACTCGGCGCGGGCTATGCAACCTATGTTTTGTGGGCTATTTCACCGACCGGACAAGCTGACAATCTTGGCGAGATAAAGCGTAGCGGACTGTTTTTTATTGACTCAAAGGTTAGAGTAACAACGCCGCTGCAGACATTTGCTTTGATCATTACCGCCGAACCTCATTTTATGGTGACGCGGCCCAGCCAGACGATAATGCTCGAGAATTTGTATCCTGTTGGAGCGAACGGGCAGCGAATTGGAACCAGTCCGGCAATTACATATTTTGGGAATTCAAGTGATTTCTTCCGTGATCCGCGAACTCCGGAGATAGCCGAGACTGATTATGCAAAAACGCCGCCGGCGATCCTTCAGGCGAAGCAGGCGATCGCATTGGCTAAGTTTGCCGGTGCTGAACGCGATGCGAATGTTGAACTTTCTGAGGCCGCGACACTACTCCAAAATGCCGAAAACGCGTGGCAGGCGGGCCGAGATGAAGACACGGTAGATATCGCCGCCCGAAAGTCGATATCCGCGTCTGTACGTGCCGAATCATTAGCTGCCCAAAGAAAAGAAGCTCGCGAAAAGCGCAATGAGGAAACACGCAATAGCGCCGAGATAAGGGCTGCTGAGTCGAAATACCTTGATGCTCAAGATCAGATCGCAGAACTAAAGGGGGAACTTGCGCGCGAAACCCGCAACCGGGAATTAGCCGAACGGGATGCGATGAATTACTCGAGCCAATTAAAAGAACTTCGGGATGAGAATGGCAGGTTGCGTGAGGATCTCGGCAGAGCTCGGGTCGAGACCGAGACGGCCCTTGCGAAGCTCGCGGCAACCGTGCAAGCAGCGGAAAATGAAAAGAAAGCGATCCAGGAGGTGGCTGATGCGGCAAAAATGCGCGCAGCTGAGGCCGCTATGATGAGCTCATTGAAGACTTTCGGAACGGTTGAAAAAACCGAACAGGGAATTATCCTAACGCTTCCCGAATCTCTCTGGGCGGGAACTCGTTCAACGGCTTTTACACCTCAGGCGGAGGGTAAACTAACGTCGCTTGGAGAGATCCTTTCGAATTATCCCAACTACAGGATCTCGATCGAGTCTCACACAGATAATACGGGAGCTGCCGCTCAGATCCAGACAGTAACCGACAAACGCTCTTATGCCGTAGCTGAGAAGTTTGCAACAATGGGCGTCGAGGAAGGTCGAATAGTTGCTAAGGGCTACGGCGCGAGCGTGCCGGTCGCTCCGAATACAACACCGGCAAATAAGGCTAAGAATCGTAGAATTCAGATAATGTTGATCCCGTATACGCGTTAGAACTCGAGCAGGCGTCCGTTCGTTCAATATCCGTGTACTCGATGTTTTGATCGGGTACACGGATTTTCTATTTAGTTCTGGAACCACGGATCTATGAAGTTTTGGCTGATGGACAAATGTCATTCAGGACGCACTCTTCACATTTAGGGCGTCGGGCGATGCAAACCTGACGGCCGTGATAGATCATCCAATGCGGAAACATTACCCAGTCTTTTTTCGGAACGAGTCCGGCAAGATCCTGTTCGATCTTCTCGGGCGTCCTGCTCTCGGTCAGGCCGAGTAACTGAGAGATACGCGAGACGTGTGTATCGACAACCACACCAGACGCGATGCCGAAAGCATTCCCCATAACGACGTTCGCTGTCTTTCGAGCAACGCCTCCAAGGGTCAGCAAATCATCCATTGTTCGTGGTATTTCCTCATTATAAACCTCGATGATTCGAGCACAAGCAGCCTGGATGTTCTTTGCTTTATTGCGGAAAAACCCGGTTGAATGGATGTCGCGTTCAAGCTCAGACTGCGGAACCTTGAGGAAATCTGCGGGGCCGTGATACTTGCGAAACAGGTCGGCGGTAACGATATTCACTCGAGCATCCGTACACTGAGCGGAAAGGATCGTCGCGATCAAAAGCTCAAATGGATTTGTGTGATTCAGGGCACAGTGAGCGTCAGGATATGCCTTTCTTAGCCGCTTGATAACCTCGAGCGTCCGCTTATTTCGGTCTGAGATCATAGGAGTAGAGGCTAAAAAACAAAGTGAAAAAATGCAAACACGTCATTGTTTGAGTAGAATCTGTATTAATCATGCAGGTACCATTACTTGACCTAAAAGAACAGAACGATATCCTCAGACCCGAGATCGAAGCAGCCTTGGCACGTGTGCTCGATACGAATGGATTTATTCTCGGCAAGGAAGTTGCCGAACTCGAATGCGAGCTTGCTGGCTATTGCGGGACGAAATACGCGATCGCGTGCGCCTCGGGAAGCGACGCCATTGTGCTTGCTCTAATGGCTCTCGACGTTGGGCCGGGCGACGAAGTGATCACAACGCCATACAGCTTTTTTGCAACCGTCAGTGCCATCACTCGGCTGGGGGCCGTACCCGTTTTTGTTGACATCGAACCTGAAACCTACAATTTAGACATATCACAGATCGAAGCCAGGATCACCGAACGGACTAAAGCTATCGAACCGGTTCATCTGTTTGGCCAATGCGTAGACATGAAAGAGCTTAACGCGGTGGCGGCAAAGTTCGGCGTCCCCGTTGTCGAAGATGCTGCGCAGGCGATCGGTTCCGAGGACAGAGGTATTCGCGCGGGCGGGATGGGAGCGGTAGGATGTTTCAGTTTCTATCCTTCTAAAAACCTTGGTGGGATGGGGGACGGCGGATTCCTGACGACCAATGACGATGATATCGCTAAGAAACTACTGGCTCTGCGCGTGCACGGTTCCGAGGAACGCTACTATCACAAATATGTTGGATTAAATTCGCGGCTCGATGGCTTTCAGGGTGCGGTTCTGCGGGTCAAACTGCCGCATCTCGACGCGTGGACCGAAAAGCGTCAGATAAACGCGGCCAGATACCGGCAGATGTTTACCGATCGAGGTTTGAGTGAGCAGGTCTCGCTTCCGATCGAGCGCAAAAATGTCCGGCACATTTACAATCAATTTGTTATTGCGGTTCCCGGAGTGCGGGATGAATTGCGGGCTCATTTGACCGAAAAGGGAATTGGAACAGATATTTACTACCCTGTGCCGCTGCACTTGCAGGAGTGTTTCGCCTATCTTGGTTATAAGGCCGGCGATCTTCCGGTTTCGGAAAAAGCCGCTGCCGTGACGTTGGCACTTCCCATTTTTCCGGAACTAAAAACCGAACAGCAGGCCGCCGTCGTTGACGCGATCGCTGAGTTCTTCGAACAATAGACAGCAAATGCACGATCTCAAGCCCATTGATACGCGCAGTGTAAAGGTACGTATTTTGCTCGGTTTAGGCGTGATCTCGTTGGTTGCAGCTGCATGGTTTTCTATAAGATGGCAGCTCGGGGACATGCTTGCAACCCTGACGCAGGAAACCGACCCGAATGTCGTTGAGATCGCCGAAGTCGCGGCTCGTTGGGCTCCCGCTAATCCGGCAGCATTTTCCCTAAAAGCTTCAGTCGCGGATGGACCAGCAGCGTCGATAGCGGACCTCGAAGACGCGGTACGCCGTAGCCCAAATGACCATCGCTGGCGAACAGAACTGGGCCGAGCATATGAGCAAGACGAAAGGTTGGCCGAGGCCGCTGTTCAATTAGAAAAAGCGGTGGAACTGGCGCCTTCGTACTCCTCAGCAAGATGGCATCTCGGAAATTTCTACCTTCGGCAGAACCAAACAGGTAAAGCACTTGCCGAATTAAAGATAGCCGCCGAAAACAGCATTAAATACCGGGAGCAGGTTTTCTCTCTGATTTGGGATTACTCGAACAAGGAAGCGGCCCAGATTGAGAGTCTTGCCGGGGAACGGCCAGACATGCGTGCGCGGTTGGCATATTTCTTTGCGGCACGCGGGCGTGCGGAAGAGGCTCTTTGGAACTGGAACCACCTCACCGAGGCTGATAAAGCCAAAAACACGGCGATTGCGCGTTCGATCGCACTCGGACTTTTCGATCAAAAACATTTCCCTGAATCGCTCGAATTCGCCCGTCAATACGGAGCCGAAACGGAGGCTCTTCCCGAAACTATTTCGAATGGCTCGTTTGAAAAAGCGATCGGTGAGAATGCGGATTCGCGTTTCGGATGGCAGACGCCGAGAAATGATCCAAAGTTTGATGCAGTTCCGGACAATCGCGTAAAACGGGACGGAAATCGAAGTTTGCGGTTGACGTTCAAGGGATTTAGCAAGCCGACTTTCGCTAACGTACTCCAAACCGTCGTAGTGGAACCGAACCGCAAATACCGCCTGCAATTCTGGGTGAGAACCGAAAATCTTAGGAGTGCAGGAATGCCTCTGATCGAGATAATAAACTCCAACGATGAAAAAATGATCGTGCGATCGCCGAAGGTTCCGACAGGAACGGCGGATTGGCAGCAGATCGTTGTTGAATTTTCGAGTCCCGCAAATTGCAGCGGGATCAGCGTTAGAACAATCCGCGAATTTTGCGGGGAAGACTGCCCGATCACAGGGATTCTCTGGTACGACGATTTCGCGCTAAGCAGACTGTAATATAATGTCGCGTCTGAACAAAATCGCTTATTTTCTGATCTGTGCGGTTGGTATTTTGACGACGCTTGCCTACGGCACGGTTCATCAACCGGTGATCGCATTGTTTTATCTGGTCACCGCAGCTCTTGCGCTCATTTTGATAGCTGATGCAGTGTTTAGCGGAGTAATGAAGGTCAGCCGCACCAGGCTGCAGATCCCATTGATTCTGCTGGGCGTTTATGCGCTCATACAGGTTGTTCCATTCGGTAGCTTGACGGCTCCTGCGGCCGTTTCTGGAACCTCTCGTACGCTTTCGATCGAGCCGTTTGCAACGCGGGTTGTAGCTCTTCATATTTTCGCTCTCTCCACGTTCTTTTTAGTAGCGTTGTCCGTTCTTGATTCCGCTGCAAGGGTACGGCGGTTCGTTTCTGTTCTGACTATCTTTGGTTTCGGATACGCATTCTTTGCGATTCTCCAGTCCGTGCTGAGTCCGGATAAGATCTTCGGGATCTATCAGCCAGCGGCTGGCGTACCGTTCGGTTCGTTCGTTAACCGGCATGATTTTGCGGCGATCATTGAAATGACGATAGCACTTCCACTAGGGCTAATATTTGCCGGCTCATTGAGGAGCGACAAACGGCTCTTGTACATTGTAGCGATAGCTTTGATGGGAGCGGCTCTTTTGCTCAGCGGTTCACGCGGCGGCCTAGTGGCTCTGATCGCTGAGATCATTCTTTTGATCATCCTGACGAGCAAGGCTCAGGGCACAAAGAACCTCGTTCTAAAAGCAGCACTTTCACTTGCACTCATTTTCGCTGCGGTTGCCGGAGCGGTCTTTGTTGGGGGAGACACATCCTTAACCAGATTCTCGGAGACGGCCGCCTCGGATGATGTTACATCCAGCCGTTCCCAAATCTGGAGCGTCACACTGAAGGTTATCGCGTCGAACTTGCCCTTTGGAGCCGGTTTGGGGGCGTTTCCGCAGGCATACACGGCGTACGACCCTTCAGGCGGATATGAGAGGGTGGAGCAGTCCCACAACGACTACCTCCAGATCGTGGCTGATGCCGGACTGGTCGGGGCTGTGATCGGAGGGCTATTTCTGTTTTGGTTTTTCCGCGAAGGCATAAGGAACGCGGCCGTTTCGAATCAATTTCGGCGTGGAACTGCGGTTGGCGCTTTTGCCGGATGCTTCGCGATCCTCGTTCACAGCCTCTTTGACTTCGTGCTCCACATTACCGCGGTATCCGTGATGTTTTTAACGCTGATGAGTATTCTGGTGGCTAGCGGACGCGATTATGACGACGATGTGGACGAATACGACACTCCAAAATCAAAACGCCGCCGCTCTGCAAGCGTGACGCCCATTCAGCAGAAGTTACGAGACTAGGCTGCGGCTTCCGTTCGAAAGAGCCTGCCGATCAACCTGAAGATCCACCAAATAACGCCGTGGACAACATAAACTCCGGCGATAGCGAGCAAAGCGTATTTTGAATAGAAAAAGATGAACATCGCCATAGCAGCGATCGCAAGTACAAGATAAAACCCTTGTCGGCCCGAGCCTGCGGTTTTCATGCTCGTGTAACGGATCGTCCCGACCATCAAGATCGAGAGTACGGCTACAAGACCCATCAGAGAGTAAGCGTAATAGGCAGAAGCGGGCTCGCCGAATGAGTTGAACGGAGTCGGCGAAAAATGTACGAGAGCTGCAAGCAGCCCACCGGCCGGTGGGATCGGAAGGCCGACGAATGCCTTCTTGTCGACCTTAACCGCACCTTCGATAAGTACGTGTGGCCGCGTAGCCTGCAGATTAAAGCGAGCCAGTCGGAACGCTCCGCACATAAGGTACGCGAATAGTAAAAATACTCCGAGATTGTATCCGAATGTTTGCTCTGGGAAGGAAGGAGCGATCGCCCACGCGTATATAAGAGCAGTAGGAGCGATACCAAACGTTAATACGTCGGCAAGTGAATCAAACTGAACCCCGATCTCAGTCGCCGTTCTTGTAGCCCGTGCCACACGTCCGTCGACAGTGTCAAAAAGGATAGCCAGGCCAATAGCAAGGCCCGCACTGTTGAAGTAGCTTGCTGCAAGCTCGGGGCTTATGGTCGCGGCTTGATACCCGCGGATCGACCATAAAACGGCCATATAACCCATTGCGACATTGGCTGCCGTGAAAAGGGTCGGGATAACGTAGAGGCCTTTTTTGATGCCGCGGTGAGGCGGCCGTGAATCTTCTTTTTCTTCCACAGGTTAGTTTTTCTCGCTGCCGACACGGGCGATGATCGTCTCGCCGCCTCGCACCCTGTCGCCGACGGTTACAGCTATCTCGACAGACGCAGGCATAAGGATGTCAGTTCGCGAACCGAACTTGATCAGGCCGAATTTCTGACCTCGTTCAAGATTATCACCTGCTTTTGGCCAACAGACAATTCGGCGGGCAAGAATTCCCGCAATTTGAGTGCAAGTAACGGTAACATTTTCGCCCTCGATGACGAGCGAGTTACGCTCATTCACAAGACTCGCCTCGTCTCGGGTTGCGGGCATTTTCTTGCCGGCTACGTAATTGATCTCTTTGACCTTTCCGGTAATTGGAGAGCGGTTGATATGCACGTCGAGAGGCGAAAGAAATACACTGACGAGTTTAGTGTCTTCGTTGGATTCGATCCGGGTCACGCGGCCATCCGCTGACGATATTATTAAACCGTCACCGGCCGGGATCTCACGTTTTGGATCCCGAAAGAAATACAGCATGAACAAAGCGAGGAGAATGAAGGCTACAGCTACCGGCCAAAACGACAACGCGCCAAAGATCACCGCCAGAACGACGGGGATCGCAATAAAAGGAATGCCCTCTTTAACCATAAAAAGCAATGCTCAATACTACACAATTCGACCGGATTACCGAAATCAGAAAAGAAAAAGCCCGGTGTCGGCAAACACCGGGCGAAGAGGAGGATCGTATGAAGAAACTTTAGCTTCTTACGGGAAAATCCTTTGCGTAACTGTAGGCACACCAAGCGGCAAATAAGTGGATAACCCATCCAAATAAACCCGCCGAACCGATCCACGAAAAACCGGTCAGTACTAGCCAAATTATTCCAATAATAATTCTTCCGTTATAAATCTGGCCGAGTCCGGGAATCAGTAAACTAAGAATGCCTGCTAACAAAGGTTCTCGCATATCACCAAAGTGCCTCCGTTTGAATATACGCCCCAAATTGTCGTTTAGTTTCAAAAATGTACCAGAAAAGCCGGACTTAATGGGTACAGAAACACCAACGTGAAAAAGGGCCTAAGTAGAGGATGACCTTGGTTTGCTGCTGATCGTTCCAAAATAGCATTAGTTCCGTGGAATATGGCATACCGCCAACGGCTTAGCCAGAGACTTTCTCGATACTTCGGCGAATATTTGCCGGTCCGGTTAGGATAAGCTTTATGAGGGCCGATTGGCGATTAGTGTTGGTTTTTGAGAATACCCGTTTCAGGTGGGTTCGACCCGTGTTGCTGCTGATGGACATCTCCTCACACGCTTCCGCAAAAGACATTCCTTCGGCGAGCTTATGCGCTAGTTTTGCCTCGGCGGGAGTCAGGCCGTAAATCTCTATCAGCAGTTCTGCGACATCGACCGTTTTTGCTTCGGGATCGGTTACAAAGATGATCGCGAGGCGATCTGAGCCGATAGTGCGGAAACCTTCGTTGGTGAAAGGCGAGATCATTAATTCGAGTGCCCGCGATCCGCCCGGACGCTCAACCGTAACAACACCCCCGAAACGATCAAACTCATGAGTTTGACGGTCGAATATCTGGGCGATCAGCCTATGAAAGGTTCGGTCATTTGTCGATGCCTCGAGGACTCCTTTACCGTCGAGCTTGAGTCCATCTCCTTTCATCAGCATTTCTGAGGCTCGAGCGTTAACAAATACTGGTTTCCGATGACTGTCTACAACCAGAACGCCTTGCGGTATCCGGTCGAAAGCATCCGAAATTACCTGGTTGTGACGGTGAACCTCCAGCAGATTAAAGTACAACTTAAATGATCGGGCGAGGTGCGGCATCAGATACGTCATCGCAAGCAATTCGCTCTGCGAGAAATTGGATCTGCGGTCTGGCCGGGAAAATGATACGCCGGCGTATGATTCAGCATGATGAAGGAAAACCCGCGATTCCAAATGAAAAACACCCTGACGGCGATAGAAATCCTGATAGATCTGAAGTTTGCGAAAGGTCTTATCGTCGATAATTTCTTGCCGATTAAACCGTTCTCCCGGCCGAAGGGCAACGATGCCCGGACGAAGCGGACTCTGGTGCTGGTAGTAGTTTGAATACTCGTCAAGGAATGTCTGCTCTATCGTGCCTTCCAAGACCGAGAATGAATTATTTCTCTGATCGAACGCCGCGAATCCGCCAGGTCCTGAACCGAAAAGGTCTGCCATTTCGTTATAAACATCGATCCACGACCCTGGAGCGGTATGTTGAGTTATGTCATACATTAAGCCGACTATCTTGAAGATACTCTGTTCGGATATTTTGGGCATACAGCCACCACGAAACTCTCAAATCGATTTCGAGCTTCTGAGCAATATATACTAATGCGAAAATGAGTGTGGGAGAAACTTTGGAATCTCTATATTCCTCTACTTCCCCATTTGTGTCGTCACCCAAATGGGTGACGCTTTGTATTTGTTAGCGAATTGATGAATTTAGACGGCCGATCCTCTGAAAGACAAAAATCGAGAATTCTAGTGTCCAGCAAAGCTGTGGAGAAGGTACTGCGTCCCAAAAAAGATCGCGACGCCGGCAAAGACCGAGATCGAGACCAGCGGGTTTTTGCCGGCGTGGTGGTTTACTTCCGGGATGAGGTCGCTGGCGGCTACGTAGAGAGTTACTCCTCCTGCGAGTGGGAGAGCGTAGGCGACGGCGTTTTCGGCGTAGGATCCGACCAGGAAGAACAGCATAACGCCGCTCAGCGTGGTCAATCCCACGAGGCTCGTTGCGATCATGACTTGCTTAAATCCTTTGCCGGCCGCCATCACCATTGAACCAATAGTGAATCCTTCAGGAAATTTATGGAGAAAGACCGCGATGAAGACCAACAGCCCAACCTGCAGATCGATCTGTGAGGCGGCAGCGATCGAGACTCCGTCAAAAAAGGTGTGGATCAATAGGCCCGTGATGGCTGTGTAGGCGGTTTTTGGAGATATCAATTCGTGATTATGCTCGTCGCAATGCATCTCACCGCCGAGATGGAAATGCGGGGCTATCGTGTGTTCAAAAAACTGCGTGAGCATGTACCCCGCTAAAAGCAGCAGCATCGGCAGGTAGAGACTGCCGTCGCCCTTCTTTTGCCAAATATTTATTGTTTCCGGCACGATCTCGATGAACGTGACCGCCAGCATGAAGCCGGCTCCAAGAGCAAGGAGATATTTCAGGAACCTTTTATAAAATCCGTGAAGGCTTGATGGAAATAGGATCAGCCCCCCAAACACATTTGCGCACGCTGCGAGCAGCCCGAATATCAGGAGTTGGATGGCTAGTTGGCTCATTACAATTTTCTCAGGCCTCCAATATCCTATCCCACCCAAAAGCTTAAATACAAAAGGGACCGAGTTTCGTTCCGATCAATAGAAACCCGCTTAAATAGATGATTAAGAATGATTAAGAAATATTCTCTTGACAATGCCCGAAATATAGGCATAAAATGCTTGAGTATTTGCTTAAAGCCGGTTTAAAACCCGGAGCCAAAACGGAAAATCTAAAATACTTGTTTAAGGGCTTAAGCACTGGACATCGTCGCAGTGTAGGGGATTTCTACGCAAAAATTTTCGGACGCTACCGTCGGTCAGTAGTAGGTCGACCTCAGATCTTTGAATATGTCTCAGGCTGAAACGGAAAGCATTCACCAGTCAGTCCTGCTCGATGAGTGTGTCGCTATTCTCAACGCGGAGGAAGGTGGACTTTTTGTTGACGCTACGCTCGGGCTCGGGGGCCACAGCGAAGGCATCCTTAGTGTCTCGGAAACTTCGCGAGTAATTGGTATCGATCAGGACAAGGAAGCGTTAAGTCTTGCAGTTGAAAGGTTAACGCGATTCGGGACGAGATTTTTGCCGGTCCAGTCAAATTTCGCGTCAATCGCCAACGTGGTAAATACTTCCAAACTCGGCGAGCCTGACGGCATCCTCGCCGACCTTGGAGTTTCGTCACTACAGCTTGATAGCGACAGTCGTGGTTTTAGTTTTCGCTTCGACGCCCCGCTCGACATGCGGATGGATCAGGACTCGGATGATGAGACAGCGGCGGAATTGATCGATCGGTTGAGTCACGAGGAATTGGCGAACATTATTTACAACTTCGGCGAAGAACGGGCGTCGCGAAAGATCGCTCGCTGGATAATTGAAAAACGCGACGCAGGCACGCCGATAACGACGACATTTGAGCTAGCTGAACTTGTCAGAAGGGCAGTAAAGACAAACCCGAAAGACCGGACGCACCCGGCAACGCGAACATTCCAAGCTCTGAGGATCGCTGTAAACCACGAGCTTGATATTTTGAAACAGTTTATCTTCGACTCCGTCGAAGTATTGAAAACAAACGGCGTTCTCGCGATCATCACCTTTCACTCGCTTGAGGACAGGATAGTGAAACACGCGTTTCAGCTCTTGGCGGGGAAATGCCAGTGCCCACCGAGAATCCCGCAATGTATATGCGGTGCGGCGAAAAAGGTTGAGATCCTAACGAGGAAGCCGATCTTGCCGTCAGAGTTTGAAATGGAAAGAAATTCGCGCTCACGCAGTGCAAAACTTCGAGCGTGCCGTAAGTTAGAGAATTAGTAAGCCCGTGCCCCGGAGGATCCAATGATCAAGAGAAACGAAAAACAGCCACTTTCAGCCAAACGAACAAGTTCAACCAAGAGATTTACGACCTATGGACTCATATTGGTCAGTACGTTGACGCTCGCGAGCGGCTTTTTCTTTGCAGCAACGCAGCATTTTTCTTCGATGGATTACGGGATGAAGAACTCCCGGCTCCGAAAGCAGATAGATCAGCTTGAGGCCGAAAAACGCCGCCTGCTGTTGGCGAAAGAAGTGTCGATGTCGCCGAATGAGATCAAGAAAGCGGCAAAAAAGGCAGGGTTATTTGATCCAATGGCGGATCCTGCTCTCTCCCAGACTGCTGAGCCGGTACAGGCGAAAGCAGTTCCGGCTCCCTCCAAGAATGATCAGCCACTCATCGTTAAAACGGCGTCTGTAGCAGCTACTGCAAAACCCATTACAACCTCATTCAATAAGTCCGATAAAACGGGGAAGGAAGCCAAGAGAAATGTTTCCACCGAATAGGTGTCTTTCGTCCACTGAGTAATAGCGGCAAACGATTCCCAGGTTTTTGACGAAAATGAACATTACACGGCGTCCGAAAAAAAGAAATATGAAGCAGGTGGCCTACACGAGATTCATGCTCGTCGTGGCCTTTTTTGTCTTGTGGATAGGCGGCATCAGCGTAAGGCTTGTTCACTTGCAGGTCACCCAGCATTCATGGCTGCGGGAGAAAGCTCAGGACATGAGGCAAAACGTAAGCCAAACTCAAATGCTTCGCGGTACTATCTACGACCGAAACAGCCGCGCATTAGCTATGAGCCTTCGAGTGAAGACCCTTTACGCCGATCCAACGGAGATGGCTGATACAAGTGCTGCAGCGGAATCTATTGCTAAAGTCCTAAAATTGGACGCAGGACAACTTGCGGCCCAGCTTCAGCAGGCGAAAGAGTCTAAAAAACGATATGTTCCGATCGCCAAGAAACTTGATGAGGAAGTTTCACAGAAATTAAACAAATCTTTCGATTCCGCCGACATCAGAAAAGCTGATCTCCCCAAATTTGCTGGACTGCACTGGAGAGATGAGCAGAAACGCTCGTATCCGCTACAGTCGATCGCGGCCCATGTTGTTGGTTTTAGTAATGATCAGGACGATGGCGTTGCAGGGATCGAGCAATCTCAGGACGACATCCTACACGGTAAACTGATCAGAAGTCTCCAGGAACGTGACCGCCTTGGGCGTGTTTATGACGAGGAAGTTGCTGAGCGCGAAGCTCCGGGCGATGTCTATTTGACGATCGACTATGCCTTGCAGTACATGGTCGAGCAGGAACTGGAAAAAGGGGTACGCGAAGCTGACGCGAAATCGGGGATCGCGGTAGTTATTAACCCAAAGACCGGGGAGATACTTGCCCTCGCGAACTATCCAACATTCGATCCGAACACGATCACGCCGAAAACCTCAGGACATTTGGTTAATAACGCCGTTCAATCAGCGTACACGCTGGGATCTGTCTTCAAACTAGTTACTTATAGCTCGGGACTCGAGAAAAAGCTCTTTAATCCAAATGACATGATCAGTGCCGGTAACGGGACGATCGATGTCGCCAATCACATTTTTACTGATTCACACGGCGTCGGAACCGTTTCGTATTCGCAGGCTCTCGCTCACTCGAGTAATGTGTGTGCGATCAAAACTGCTCTGAGTGTCGGCAAAGAGGATTTCTTTGGAATGGTCCAAAAGATGGGTTTTGGAGCGAAGACCGGGATCGAACTTCCGGCGGAAACGGCAGGACTTTTGAAGCCAACCGACAAGTGGAATGGAGACTCACTTGCATCCATGGCGATAGGCTATGAAATTGGAGTGTCTCCGTTGCAAATGGCCAGTGCTTTTGCGACGATAGCAAACAACGGAATACGCGTTCAACCGCGGATCATAAAGGCGATCAAATCGCCTGGCGGTGAAGTGAGAGAGTTGCCGCAACCTCAACAAACGCAGGTAGTTACGCCGGAGACGTCGCGTAATATGCGGACGATGTTGAAGCAGGTCGTGCTGACGGGGACCGGAAAAAGGGCTCAATTAAACGGCTATACCGCCGCTGGCAAAACTGGAACAGCGTGGAAGGTAAACTCAAAGTCAAATAGGGTAGATTCGAGCCGTTATATGTCTACTTTTGTAGGCATGGCCCCGGCGGACGATCCGGAGATTGTCGTCGCGGTGATCATGGACGAACCAAAGAACGGTGCTCGCGATGGCGGAATGGTTTCGGCTCCCGTATTTCGAGAGATCGCTCAGCAGCTTTTACACGAATTGAAGGTTCCAACTGACGCTCCGATCAAACAGGAAAACCTGATCGCTTCGGATAATATTCCTGAACTACCGTTGAAAGATACTGTCGCGAAGAAAACACCTGAAACGAAGAGTGACGCAGGCGTGCCGAAAAAAGGCAGATCAGGCTCCCGCTGAAAAAGAAAAGCCAAAGGACCTGAAGAAATCTAAAGATAAGAAAATACCCGAGAAGAGCAGATTAACGGCGAATCTATTTCGCAGGATCGAGTTCGCGGAATTGATCGGAAGGATAGAACTTGAAACTTGAGACCGCCATCGATTATATGAATGCCGCTGCGG
The DNA here is from genome assembly GCA_016703965.1 of Acidobacteriota bacterium. Classification (NCBI taxonomy): domain Bacteria; kingdom Pseudomonadati; phylum Acidobacteriota; species Acidobacteriota bacterium. The sequence continues at coordinate 1,068,251 of JADJBB010000025.1, read as the reverse complement.
CCGCACTCGACCCCGCTTTGCTGAACAGCGAAGTGGGTTCTTTTGCTATCGACTCTCGTGAGGTGCAGCCGGGCGATGTGTTCTTTGCACTATCCCAGCCAGAGTATCGCGACAATGGATTTAATGGCGATTTTGAGGATTCTACTAAATATGCTGCTTCGGCACTCGAAAAAGGAGCAGTGGCGTGTGTAGTTCGTCAGGACAGGTTTGAAGAGCACAGAGCCGAATTAGACTCGTTGCAGGACCGGTTGATATTCGTTGACGATGTGATCGCCGCGTTTCAATCGCTTGCTCATGGTATTTACCTCGAATGGGACAAGCCAGTGGTCGCCATTACCGGAAGTGCGGGAAAAACGACTGCAAAAGAGTTGACAGCTCATGTTCTGTCCTCAAGCGGCCGGAGAGTACTTAGGAATATTAAGAACTACAACAACGGTCTCGGGCATCCCTTGACTGTTGTAAAGCTTGCGGCAGACAAAAGCTATGATGTTGCTGTTCTCGAAATGGGTATGTCGACCCCACTGAACGAGATCGCACGGCTTTGTCGAATTACGCCGCCGGATATCGCCGTTGAATTGAATGTTTTGCCGGTTCACATCGAACATCTCGGAACGATCGAAAGAATTGCACAAGCCAAAGCCGAACTGGTCGAAGGCATGAAAGAAGGCGGTATAGCGGTTTTGAACGCGGATGATCCGCGTGTTGCAGCGATGAGTTCGCTTAGTAAGGGCAAGGTAGTTACTTACGGAATTGAAAACGTCGCGGATGTTCGGGCAGAGAATATAGCGTTTGAGCGTTTTGGTGAGACTAGATTCACGCTTGTCGTGAGAGGTGAGCAAGCGGATGTCGTGTTTCCGCTTAACGGCAAGCACAACATCCTGAATGCTTTAGCAGCATCAGCGGTTGCTCTCAGTTTAGGGATGAGCGTTAGCGAGATTGCCGACAGTTTGCAATCGGTCGAGGCTCCGCCGCAACGTGGCGAGGTTCTTCATTTTGCCGCTGGATTTACGGTCATCAATGACTCATACAATTCGAATCCGGATGCTCTGATGTCGATGGTTGAGACTTTGGTCGATGGAGCGGGAATGCGGCGAAAGATCGTGGTCGCCGGTGAAATGCTTGAACTCGGGCAGGACGCTCAACGTCTTCACTCCGAGACGGGGGAGAGGATCGCTAACAAAGGCGTTGATGTTTTGATCGGAGTTCGCGGCCTCGCGAGCGAGATGATCGATGGGGCGACAGTCGCGGGGCTCGCTGACGTTAGGTTTGCGGTGGATTCGGAAACAGCCGGCGACCTGTTGGTCGAGATCGTAACTGCGGGCGATGTGATTTTGGTCAAGGGGTCGCGTGGGGTGCGGACTGAGAAAGTTATTGAGAAGCTGCTCACGAAATTTGAATTGGAGGATGTGGCCACGGCGGCCGGGTAATGCTTTATTACTTCTTATATCAATTCATTTTCCAGCAGTATGGGAAAAATAGTGAGTCCTATATTTTCAAAGGGCTCAACGTTATTCAATATGTCACTTTTCGCACCGCTCTGGCTGCGATCACCTCGCTATTGATCTCGCTCCTATTGGGTGGCAAGGTCATTCGCAAGCTCGCTGACCTGAAATTCGGCCAGGAGATCCGCGAAGAAGGGCCGGCGTCGCATCAGGAAAAGCGCGGAACGCCGACAATGGGCGGCGTTTTGATCATCGGCTCGGTCTTTTTGTCGACGATCCTATGGGCACGGCCGGACAGCCTTTATTTGTGGATCGCTTTGGGAGCTACGACGTTATTTGCTGCGGTTGGCTTTGCGGATGACTGGATAAAGATCGTCAAGAAACGAAGCCTCGGGCTGACTGGGCGGCAGAAGCTTGCGGGGCAATTGATAACCGCCTTGCTCGTTTGGGGCGTTTTGTGGGCTTGGGGAAATTACCCGTGGAATTTGAGTATCCCCTTTATTAAAGCGACGGCAGAAGCCAATCAGGCACTGAGCATAAGTTGGGTCGGGCCGATAATCTATTTCTTTTTTATCGCGTTCATCTTACTTGGCTCGTCAAATGCCGTTAATCTGACAGACGGCCTCGATGGCCTTGCGATCAGCGTTACCTTCATTGCGATGTCCGCGTTAACTGGACTGACCTATATTGCAAGCGATGCTCGTTGGGCTGAAAGGTTAGACATAACGCACAATCCCGCGTCCGCTGAATTAACCGTATTTTGCGGGGCAATGGTCGGGGCGAGTCTCGGATTTCTCTGGTACAACGCTCCGCCCGCTGAGGTCTTTATGGGAGACGTCGGGTCGCTTGCGATCGGCGGTGCTCTCGGAACAGTTGCAATCCTGACCAAACAGGAATTTCTCCTCCCGTTCATCGGCGGTGTTTTCATTATTGAGGCACTGTCTGTGATGCTGCAGGTTTCGGTGTTCAAGTTGACGAAACGCGGCGGTCAGCCCGGTCGGCGCATATTCAAAATGACGCCGCTGCACCACCATTTTGAGATGACCGGCTGGAAGGAGCCGAAGATCGTCTTTAGGTTTGTGATCGTGGCAATTTTGTTTGCTTTGTTGAGTCTTACGACTTTGAAGTTGAGGTAAGGAATTTCAACGCAAAGTCGCGAAGGGGCAAAGACGCGAAGGTTAGGAATTTGGATCGTGTCGCGAAAGTCATGAATGTTTCATAGCTATTGAGTTCTTCCTTTGCGTCTTTGCCTCTTAGCGACTTCGCGTTAAAAAATTTCTAAAAATGATCATCGAAGGCAAAAAAGCATTGGTTCTTGGAGCAGGGAAGTCGGGTATCGAGGCCGCGAAATTCCTGGCTGCCCGCGGTGCCGTAGTTGCTTTGCATGATCGAAAACCGGTCGAAGAATGGTCGGAAGCGGCGAGGTCTTTGAAAGATTCACACAATGTTGGGCTGATGGGCGGAGATATTCCTTCGTGGCTGCTTGATCAGATCGATCTCGTGGTTATCTCGCCCGGCGTGCCCACGAATACGATCCCAGCGAGATATGTCGATCGTAAAGACGGCGAAGTTATCGGCGAGGTCGAACTCGCATACCGCTTCCTGAAAGGCCGCGTCGTCGGTATCACCGGTTCCAACGGCAAAACAACGACAACGGCTCTTATCGGTGAACTTCTCGCCAATTCGGGTATTGAAACGCAGGTCGGCGGCAATATAGGAACACCGCTGCTGAGTTTGACGGCAACATCGAGCGAGGACGGATGGACGGTCGCGGAGCTCTCGAGCTTTCAGCTAGAGACTATAAAGGATTTTCGCCCGAACGTCGGCATCTGCCTTAACGTCACGCCGAATCACTTAGATCGCTACGAGTCGTTCCATGATTACGCATTGGCCAAGCATCGCCTGTTCATGAATCAAACCGCCGAGGATGTCGCGATCCTGAATGCAGACGATGAGATCACCGCGAGCTGGGTAAAAGGTTTGAATGCGAATGTTGTCTTGTTCAGCGTAAAAACCGCGCTTGAGGAAGGTTTGTTTCTACGCGGCGAAGATCTGATCTGCCGGGCGAATGGAAAGGAAAAGGTTTTGACCACGCGAGGCGAGATATTTCTTCGCGGACTGCACAATGTAGAGAATGTCCTGGCCGCATTTGCTGCGGGGCTTGCATGCGGTGCGTCGCCGGAATCGATGCGTGAGACGGTTGCCAATTTCAAAGGCGTTGAGCATCGGATCGAGTTTGTTGCTGAGATCAATGGCGTTAGATTCTACAACGATTCGAAAGCAACTTCGGTCGATGCTACGTCAAAAGCTCTTGAAGCACTGAGCGCTGGTGAAGGCAAAACAATTCTTATCCTCGGCGGACGAGGAAAGAACGCTCCATATGCACCGCTGATTCCGCTGATCGAATCGTCTGTTAGATCGCTGGTTTTGATCGGCGAGGACGCGGACAATATCGAATCGCAATTAAACGGCGTCGCACCGATTTTGAGGGCTGATTCGATGGATGACGCGGTAGCGAAAGGATTTGAGACAGCGGAAGCTGGAGATGCCGTTTTGCTCGCTCCGGCGTGTGCGAGTTTTGATATGTTCAAAAGCTATGAGGAACGCGGAAGTGTTTTTAAGGCGGCGGTGAGGCAGAAGCTTGAAGCCGGTAGCCGGTAGCCGGAAGGCAGAAAGAATGACCGAAGAGAAGCGTATAGATTGGTTCATGTTTGCCATTGCCGCGGCGCTCGCGTTGTTTGGCGCGATGATGGTTTATAGCGCTTCGGCGATGTTTGCTTTGAAGGAGACCGACAGTGTCAGCCAATATACTTATTTTCTAAAGCAGATCGGTTTCACACTTGGCGGGTTGGCAGCGATGTTCCTGGTAGCTAAGATCGACTATCACTTCTTACAGAAGCCGTGGGTCGTCTTTTCAATATGCGGCATCACTATCGTGTTGCTGCTGGCTGTTTTTGGCTTCCCGCCGATCAACGGTGCACGTAGATGGATAAGGATCTCAGGGTTTTCATTCCAACCATCGGAACTTACGAAGATCGCTTTGCCGCTTTTCCTTGCATATCTGCTGACAAAGAAAGAAGATGTCGTCGGCGATCTCAAAGAAACGGTTTTTCCATGTTTGGTTGGGCTCGCTTTACTTGCAGGCCTGGTATTTCTTGAAAAAGATCTTGGAACGACGATCGTCCTCTGTGCGATATTTTCGGCCGTTTATTTTGCGGCTGGAGCAAAGCTTGTTCACATCGCGTCCGTCGCTGGCGTTCTTGTTTTGATCGGGGCGGCGGCAATATTCTTTGCCCCCTGGCGTGTTGCCCGACTTATGGCGTTCATGGATCCGTATCAATATGCGGATGACCAAGGTTATCAGGTTGTGCAATCGCTTTATGCGATCGGGTCGGGAGGCATTTTCGGCGAGGGCTTTGCAAAAGGCCATCAGAAGCTTTTTTATTTGCCGTATCCATACTCTGATTTTATTTTCTCGGTCGTTGGCGAAGAACTCGGACTTATCGGAACGCTGGCCGTTGTAATTGCATTTGGCCTATTACTTTGGCGTGGAGCGAGAGCGGCGGTGTTGGCTCCGGATCGGTTTGGCAATTTGCTGGGGATCGGGATCATCACCGGATTGATAGTTCAGGCGCTGTTTAATATCAGCGTGGTGACATCGATTCTTCCCGCAAAGGGGATTCCGCTTCCGTTCATTTCGTATGGTGGATCGTCGGTAGTTGTTTCATTGATCGGCGTTGGTATTTTGTTGAATATCTCGAAATACGCCGTGAGCGGCGAATACAAAGAGGCTGCGCCACGCAAGCGTGTGACACGAAGACGTGAGAGGATGGCGTAACTAATGAAAGTCTTGATCGCAGCCGGCGGAACCGGCGGACATATTTATCCCGGAATCGCTGTCGCGAAGGAGATCATGCGCCGCGACCCAGAGTCCGAGGTTCTTTTTGTCGGAACCGCGCGCGGTCTCGAGATCCGTATCGTTCCCGAGAATGGCTTTCAGCTTGCGTTGATCAACAGTACGGGGCTGAAAAATGTCGGGATTGTCGGCAAGATCAAAGGGGCTTTCCGTTCTGCCGAAGAGCTTTCGTCGAGGCTCGCAAGATCATCCGCCAATTCCGGCCGCACGTGGTCGTTGGAGCGGGTGGTTATGTTTCGGGGCCCGTTCTTTTAATGGCAGCAATAATGGGTGTGCCGACGCTCGTGATGGATTCGAACGCGTTGCCCGGCTTTACGAACAGGCAACTGGCGAGATTTGTCGAAAAGGCTGCCCTAACATTCGAAGAAGCCCTGCCCTTTTTCGGAAAGAAAGGTGTCGTAACAGGTAATCCAGTGCGAACCGAGTTTTTCGACGTTCCTCCAAAAGAACGAACCGACGAATTTCACGTTCTGATCTTTGGCGGATCGCAGGGGGCGAGAGCGATAAATACGGCGATGGTCGGGGCGTTACCGCACTTAGCGGAATTTGAAGACAAACTCACTGTCACACATCAAACAGGCGAATCGGATTTTGAAAATGTAAAAGGAGCGTATTCTGCGTCACAGTTTGCGCTGGCAGACGTCAGGCCCTTTATCTCAGACATCTTTGTCGAATTTGGAAAGGCAGATCTGATCATTTGCCGGGCGGGAGCGACAACGTGCGCGGAAGTTTCAGCGGCGGGCAAAGCGGCGATCATGGTACCGCTTCCGACCGCTGCAGACGATCATCAGCGTAAGAATGCTGAGGCTTTAGTAAGGGCGGGAGCGGCGAAGATGATATTGCAGAGCGACCTGACGGGCGAGTCGCTGGCAAATTCGATCAAAGAACTGATCGCAGCACCAGAAAAGATCACCGAAATGGAGACCGCCGCTAGGAAATTGGGCCGTCCGGACGCGGCAATCGTGACGGTGGATATTATTGAGCAGTTGAAAAGCAGCGTTTAGGACTGGAAAATGTTTAGACACGTAAAACGGATACATTTCATCGGCATCGGCGGTATCGGTATGAGTGGTATCGCTGAGGTTCTGTGCAATCTTGGTTTTGTCGTAACCGGCTCTGATGTAAAGAAATCAAAAAATACCGATCGCCTGGAAACGCTTTTCGGCATTGGCATTGCCGAAGGCCATCGGGCCGAGAATGTTGGACGGGCTCAGGTCGTGGTGTATTCGTCCGACGTTAAAGAAGATAATCCTGAGGTGGTGATCGCGAAAGCGAACAGCATTCCCGTCATCCCGCGAGCCGAGATGCTGGCGGAGTTGATGACTCTGAAGCCTTACGCCGTAGCCGTTTCTGGGACGCACGGAAAAACTTCCACGACCTCAATGATCGCCACGGTCCTTGGTTACGCCGGTATAGATCCGACGACCGTTGTTGGCGGCGTGGTAGATACTTTGGGATCGAATGCAAAGCTCGGAGCCTCGGATTGGTTCGTGACCGAGGCTGATGAGAGCGATCGGTCTTTCCTGATGCTCTACCCGACGATCGCCGTTGTCACGAATATAGACAAAGAGCATATGGAATCGTACAAAGGCATGGAAGACGTGATCCAATGCTTTACGGATTTTGTGAACAAAGTTCCGTTTTATGGCGCCGCCATAATCTGCCTCGATGATCCGAACGTTCAACTCCTGATCCCGCAGATCAAACGCCGCCGCGTCACTTATGGATTAACGGCTCAGGCTGATGTTTCGGCAAATGATATTCGTTACAACGACACATTTGGTTCGACTTTTACCGTTTCGAAGGGCGACAAGCTGCTTGGCGAGATCTACCTGCCGGTTCCGGGTAAACACAACGTTTATAACGCCTTAGCCGCGACTGCGGTGGCTCTCGAGATGGACGTGCCTTTCGAGAAAATTGTTGAGGCGTTCGCCGGATTTAAGAATGCCAATCGCCGATTCCAGTTCAAAGGAGAGGCCGCCGGAGTAATGGTTGTCGATGATTACGGCCATCACCCGACCGAGGTTGTGGCGACACTTTCCGCAGCGAAGAACAGCTCTGGCGGCAAGCGGACTGTCGTCGTTTTTCAGCCGCATCGATATTCGCGGACCAAGGAACTGATGAACGAGTTTGGCGTGGCGTTCAATAATGCCGATGTGCTCTATCTTCTGGACATTTACGCGGCGAGTGAACAGCCCATTGAGGGAATCACGGCAGAGGTTCTAGCTGAGAATATAAGGAAATTCGGTCACAAAAACGTCAATTACATAGGCGGTATCGAATCCGCCACAAACAAGGTCATTGGTTCTTTAATTCCTGGAGACCTCGTTATTACGCTCGGGGCGGGAAGCATTACCGGACTTTCGGACGAGATCCTTGCCGCATTGAAAGAAAAAGAGGCGGCCGGGCAGTAATTTCGACAAAAACATGCCGAAAAAGAAGAAAACAGTTTCAAGGTCTCGTGCCTCATCCGTAAGGGTGAAAGGCAGCCGTTCGCGTTCCGGTAACACGCCGCGGCTCGGTAAATACGTCCTGCCGTTGATACTTCTAAGTTTGCTGGCCGGCGGTCTTATATTCATGGGCTTTTCGGGTTTTCAATCGGCTACCGCATCGTCATTTTTTAGTTTGCGCAGCGTCGAGATCCGTGGCGTCGAACGTACTCCAAAAGATGACATAGCGAAACTCGTCACGTCCTCGGTCGAAAAGCCTGGCGTTTGGAATGCCGACCTTGCGGATCTCAAGGCCAAGATCGAGAAATTCCCGTTCGTTAAGTCGGCGTCGGTATCGAGAAATTTGCCGACGGGGATTCGCGTTAACGTGATCGAGCGTGTTCCGGCAGCGGTCGTGAAATTATCTTCAGGAAACTTTCTCGTCGATACAGAAGGCGTGGTACTTGTCCCGGTCAAAGCAAGTGAAAAGGATTTTCCTATAGTTTTACATGGCTGGGACGAGGCAAAGACCGAAAAAGCCGGCCCCGACAATCTCGCCAGGCTGAAGATCTACAAAAAGATGCTCGACGAGAGCAAGCAGTTTGACGTGACCGCGAGGGTAAAGGAGTTTAACCTTGCGAATCTTCGCGAACCGGTCGCAGTAGTTGAAGATTCGGGCCGCACAATAAACGTGTCGCTCGCGAGAGACAGCTTGGGCAAGAGCCTGAAAACGGCGATCGAAGCTCTTACAGGAAAGGGAACGAGGATCAAATCGGTCGATTCCGGCGGCGTTCATCCGATCATTCAATATTTGGATTTCTAGCATATGAACAGCGAGATACACGCAATTGGACTAGATATCGGCACGAGCCGAGTGAGGTGTGTCGTCGGCGAACCTTCGCCCGATGGCCGAATGAACATCGTCGGCCTCGGAGAGACCGAATCCAAAGGACTGCGTCGGGGTGTCGTCACATCGACCGAATCCGTCGCGGAGGCGATTCGGAAAGCAATAGGCGAAGCAGAACGCGTGAGCGGGATCGATATCGGATCGGCGACGATCAACCTGTCTGGCGAGCATCTTCGCGGAGAGAACAAGAACGGGGTGGTAGCTGTCGCCGGGCCCGACAAAGAAATAACGGACGAAGACATCGACCGGGCGATCGATTCCGCTAGCGCGATGCCTCTGACGCCGGGTTGGGAGATTGTCAGCCGTTTGCCGCAGGAGTTTATTGTTGACGGCCAGGACGGAATTACCGAGCCGATCGGAATGAACGGTTCTCGGCTCGAAGCTTTGGTCCATGTGGTTACGAGCCCAAGTGCGGCACGCCAAAATTTGATCAAAGCCGTAACACGAGCTGGGGTCGATGTCGAAAATCTAGTTCTCGAACCGCTTGCGGCGGCCGCGAGTGTGTTAACCGACGATGACAAAGAATACGGCTGTGCTCTCGTGAATATGGGAGCGGAGATCACAAGCCTGATGATCTTTGGCCGAGGAGCGGTCCAGCATTCGGCGGTGTTTCCGTTCGGGAGTATGTTGTTCACAAAGGATATTGCAACGGGCTTGCGGGTTTCGATCCCGGAGGCGAATAAGATAAAACAGGCTTATGGCTGTGTCGCCGGATTCCTGCTCGACGAAGACGAAAGGCAGGAGATCATCGAGATCATTCCTTTTGGACGGACCGAGAAACGCGGGCTTTCGAAAGAGATACTCTGCGACATCATGCAGCCGCGTGCAGTCGAGCTCATTCAGCACGTTGCCCGCGAGGCGGCAAAGGCAAAGGCACAGATCTCGGGCGGTGTATTCTTGACAGGCGGCGGAGCAATGGTTCGCGGCATTGCGGAGATCGCTGAACAAATATTTGATGCTCCCACACGAGCGGGATATCTCGAGCCATCGTTCTTTGGCGGACTCGCGGAAGAGGTTCAGGGGCCGCAATGGGCGACGGCGTGCGGATTGGCTCTGAGGTCGATGCAAACGCAGATGCGCGGCAATTCACCGGGCGGAAAATCTTCAGCAAAGAAGGTTGCGGAATGGTTCGGCAGCTTTAGAGATAAATTTCGATAAATGTGCATTTGGCGATTGGATTTTTTATGCTAATCGTTGTATTCTTCTCTCCCGATAGCACAATATCTTGTTATTTTCTCGACTAGCCTCGATTCAAATTAAGTTGTAGAATTTGGCCTTTCCGGACCCGGGAATTTTATTGCAATGGATGATATTAAGATGACTACTAACGCCCTGAAAATGTTTATCGATGAGCCCCCGATCACCGGTGCTCGTATCAAAGTTATTGGCGTCGGAGGCGGCGGGAGCAATGCCGTAAACCGGATGATCGACGCCGGGATCAAGGGCGTTGAGTTCATCGTAGCGAACACTGACCTTCAGGCTCTAAACGCCTCGAAGGCTCCGATGAAGATCCAACTCGGCAGCGCTTCGACACGCGGCCTCGGAGCAGGATCGAATCCGGAGGTCGGACGCCAGGCAGCTCTGGAAGACACCGAAAAACTTCTCGACATACTCGAAGGTTCGGATATGGTTTTTGTGACCGCCGGACTTGGCGGCGGAACGGGAACCGGTGCCGCGCCAGTGGTCGCTTCGCTTGCGATAGAATTGGGTATTTTGACCGTTGCCGTGGTCACCAAACCGTTCACGGTCGAAGGCAAGAAACGCATGGCACAGGCTGAGAAAGGCCTTGCGGAGCTTCGCGGATGTGTCGATACACTGCTCACGATCCCGAATTCGAAGCTTCGCGAGGTCGAAGAGAAGATCACGATCATGGACGCCTTTAAGCGGGCCGATGACGTGCTGCTGCAGGCAGTTCGGGGTATTACCGATCTGATCATTACGCCGGGAATCATCAATCTCGATTTTGCCGACGTAACAACTGTCATGAAAGGCAAAGGCGTCGCGCTGATGGGAATCGGTGAGGGAACCGGGGAAGATGCAGCTTCAAAAGCTATGCGTGCTGCCCTCGATTACAAACTTCTCGAAGAAAATTCGATCAAAGGTGCGAAGGCCGCGCTTATCAATGTTACAGGCGGTCCGGACATGATCTTGAGCGAGGTCGAAGATGCGATCGGCCTGATCGAGTCTGAGGCTGACGACAACGCGGACATCATCTGGGGAAGCGTCATTAAGGAAGACATGGGTGACGAGATCCGCATCACGGTCATCGCCACCGGGTTTGACTCGATCCTGGCATCGCAATTGCCAAAACCGGGAATGCAGAATACTCACGCAGTTGCGGCGGGAGCATCGCCGAAACCGTCAGATATCATGCTGCCGCCGGATCTGCAGCCGGTTGAGAATTTGGATGTTCCGACGTTCATGCGTCGTCAGGCGGATTAACAAATACACGCGGGCCGTCATGCCTGCATTCCAATTAGATGATTTCAGAAGTGCCCATCGTCGGAATCACAATGGGCGATGCCGCCGGGATCGGACCGGAGATCGTTCTAAAGGCTCTCGAAGACAAAACTCTAAAAGAGGCATGCCGATGTGTGATCATCGGCGACGCCTCTTTTTTGCGTAAGACGGCGAATGAATTGGCGTCGACGTTCAAGCTAACCGTATTTGGTGATGAAAGTGCGAACAAGATCGAGGTATTCGATCTCAATAACTTGCCTGATAAATTCCCAATCGGTATCGACGCGGCCTTAACCGGAAAAGCCTCCGCCGAAAATATCGAAGCCGCCGTAAAACTTTGGCGTGATGGAAAGATCGACGCGATCTGTACGGCTCCGATCAGCAAGAAGGCGATCCATCTCGGCGGATACGATTTTCCCGGCCATACCGAGTTTCTGGCTGACTTAACTGATACGAAAGACTTCCGCATGAGTTTTTTTGCCGAAGGCTTGCGAACCGTCCTGCTTTCAACGCACCTGCCGATCCTGCGTGCGATCGATCTGATAAAAAAAGACAGTCTCATCGACCTTATAGCATTTACGGACCGAGAAATGTCCAAATTGCTTGGCCGTAAGGTGTCGATCGCGGTCGCCGGGCTCAATCCACATGCATCCGAAGGCGGAATGTTCGGCAGCGAAGAAGCTGCCGAGATCACGCCGGCGATCGAGCATTGCCGGAACATTTTGGGAATCGAGGCCAGTGGGCCGTATTCGCCCGATACGATATTTTTACGCGGATTCAAGGGGGATTTTGATGCTGTCATAGCTCTTTACCACGATCAGGCAACGATCGCGGTTAAGTCGCTTTCGTTTGGCACGGGCGTGAATGTTACGCTCGGATTGCAGGTGATCCGTACGTCGGTCGATCACGGTACTGCCTTCGATATTGCTGGAAAAGGCATCGCTGAGGCGTCTAGTATGATTTCAGCGATCAAGTTGGCGGGCGAACTCGTAAAGGGTTCGCAAAACGATAGTAAAGTCTGATAAAATCAACCCGATTACCGGGAGAATAAAAGCCAAGTGACCAAACCAAAGCTTCTGCTTGCTGATGATTCGGTGACGATCCGCAAGGTCGTCGAGTTGACGTTTGCTGATGAGGGCATTGATGTCTCAACGGTGGCCGATGCCGAGACGGCAATGCAGAGGTTTGTCGAGATCCAGCCGGACATTGTCCTCGTAGATGTCGGGCTCGACGGTACGAACGGCTATCAGATCTGTGAAATGATCAAGGCCGACGACGCGACGAAACACATTCCTGTCCTGCTGCTTGTTGGTTCGTTCGAACCTTTCGATCACGATGAAGCCGAACGGGTGAATGCCGACGGATTTCTGACAAAGCCTTTTCATTCAATTCGCGACCTTGTTGCGCGGGTTTGGGAAATGCTGGGTCGAGAAATCGAAGCAGCAAAGCCGGCAGTTGATGAAGAGATACCGCCCGTTCCGACCTTCGGAGATGAATTCAGTGAGGATGTACCCGTAACAGATCAACCGGAATCTGATGATATCGAAGACCTCTATCGCAGCAGCTTTGCGGAGACGGCAGAGATGGGTGAACTCGACACCGTTGATGACCTGCTTGGCGATACGGGAATGGACGACGAGATGATAGAAACCAATCACGTTTCGTCTTCGTCTGAGCCCGGCTTTGCAGATATCTCCAAAGATGATCAACCGAATGGAGAAATAAAGGAATTTGACTGGTCACCCGAATCGCTGGTCGCGTCTGACGAAGAAGAGGAAAAGCCTGCGTTTGAACCTAAGTTTTCGTTTGACGAATCTGAAAATAATGCTTCACAAATTGGAGCATCCGAACCTAATATCGCTGAGGCCGTTGCTGAAGACGAAGAGATGTTGTGGCTCGCCGAGACTGCTAGCGAATCTGAAACGGTGCCCAGCGATGTCGGCAGCATGGAAACGATCGAGATCGGTCATGATAGCGACCTTCTCGGTACTCTTAGTTTTGAGCCTCCGGAACGGCCGAAAACTCCGGCTGACGACGACGTACAGTTGTTCGAAGATATTGATTTCACAAAGCCCAGCCATCCAGCAGCCGAACTTGAGGCTAATGTCGACGATGAAACTAAAATAGTGGATGAGGTCGATCCTGCAATTCACGACACGATCCCGTACGAGCCGGGCGAACAGCCTCCCGTCGCCGCCGTCGAGCCCGAACCGGAATATTTTTCGCCGGAACTGATCGAACGAGTAGCTCAGCGTGTGATCGAACGGCTGTCGGACAGCATCGTCAGGGAAGTTGCAAAAGAAGAAGTTCCTCGTATCGCTGAGAAGCTAATACGTGAAGCTCTCGAACACGAAAAGAAAGATTGATCGGGCCCAAAATAGTTTTTTGCGGTTAGTTTTCGTCTCGTAAATGAAAGCTAACCGCTTTTGTTTTAGAATATAGTTTTGCTTACAACAAATTATGGAACTCGCAAAGGCCTACGATCCAAAATCGGCCGAAGAAAATCACTACAAACGCTGGGAAGAAAGCGGTTTTTTCAAACCTGAGATCAACCAGGATCCGAATGCGACGAAGTATTCGATCGTCATCCCGCCGCCAAACGTCACGGGCAGCCTGCACATGGGCCACGCCTTGCAGCACACGATCATGGACGTGCTGACGCGTTGGAAACGCATGCAGGGCTTTCGCACGCTTTGGCTACCGGGAACTGATCATGCCGGAATTTCCGTCCAGCGAAAGGTTGTCGAACAGCTCAAAAAAGACGAGCACAAAAAGCCAACCGACATCGGCCGCGAGGAATTCATCAAGCGAGCGTGGGCGTGGAAGGAACAGTACGGAAATACGATTACCGAACAAATGCGTCGCGAGGGAGCTTCGGTCGATTGGACGCGGCAGCGGTTCACGATGGACGAAGACCTGTCGCTTGCGGTGAGAAATGTTTTCTGCACGCTCTACGATGAAGGCTGGATCTATCGCGGCCTGCGTATCGTTAACTGGTGCCCGAAGGATAAGACGGTACTTTCGGATCTCGAAGTTAAGGAAGAGACGAAGAAAGACGGCAAACTAACGTATTTGAAATACCCGATCTCGGGAACCGATCAGACGATCACGGTGGCGACAACTCGCCCGGAAACGATGCTCGGCGACACAGCGGTTGCAGTTAACGGCAGCGATGAGCGTTACAAACATCTCGTCGGCCAGATGATCGATCTGCCGCTGACCGGCCGTCAGATACCGATAATCGCGGATGAATATGTCGAAGCTGAATTCGGGACCGGTGCGGTCAAGGTCACTCCGGCACATGATCCAAACGACTATCAGATCGGCCAACGTCACGATTTGCCGCAGTTGCTTGTAATGAACGACGCGGGCGAAATGAACGCGGCGGCGGGCGCGGAATTCGAAGGCCTCGATCGTTTCGTCGCTCGTGCAAAAGTTGTCGAGATGTTTGACGAACTTGGCCTGCTCGAAAAGGTCGACGATTACGAGATCACGCTTCCCGTTTGCGAACGCTGCAAAACCATTGTCGAACCGATCCTTTCAGAACAGTGGTTCGTGAAGATGGACGAGATGCGTGACATCGCTCTCGATCTGATGAAAACTGAAGGCGTGCCGCACTTCTCGCCGCAGGTCCCGCACGAAAAGGTTTACACCGCGTGGCTCGAAAATCTGAAAGACTGGACCATCTCGCGCCAACTCTGGTGGGGACATCAAATCCCGGCGTGGTATGACGGGGATGGAAACGTTTATGTAGGCCGTACTGAGGCTGAGGCCGTCGAAAAGTCGGGCGGAAAGGCTTTAAAGCAGGACAGCGATGTTCTCGACACCTGGTTTTCAAGCGGTTTGTGGGCATTTAGCACTTTCGGTTGGACCGGCGGCGGGAGTGCGGACACTCCTGTCCGCCCGTCTTCGGAAAGTAGCAAAGACACTCCAGACCAATTTGATATTGGACGTGCGGACAAGAGTGTCCGCGCTCCGTCGGATCTCGAAACTTTCCTCCCCACGGACGTGCTCGTCACCGGCCGCGACATTATCTTCCTCTGGGTTTCGAGGATGATAATGCTCACGAAGAAATTCACCGGGCAAAAGGCATTTGAGGATGTGATCGTGACGGGAACGGTTCTCGGCAAAGACGGCAAGCCGATGTCGAAATCGCGTAATAACGGCGTCGATCCGATCGAGATGTTCGATAAGTTCGGCGTTGACGCGACGCGAATCTATCTCGCCTCGATCGCAACCGGTGCGGATATTAAATGGAATGATATCGGCGTCGAGACCTATCGAAACTTCGCCAACAAGATCTGGAACGCCACGCGGTTTTGCCTGATGAATGCCGGCGATACCGCGAGCCTAGTGTCACAACCCCCTGCATTAGCGGGGGGAACAAACGTTGAGACAATGACAGCCACCGATCCGCCCGCTTACGCAGGCGGTTCTGACAAGATGGCACTTGCGGATCGCTGGATCATCTCGCGCTTGAATAAAACGTCGATCGACGTTAATAAATCTCTCGCAAAGTACGAATTCCACACCGCGGTTTCATTGCTTTATCACTTTTTCTGGGACGATTTCTGCGATTGGTACATTGAGCTGAAGAAGGATGAGATCACCGCGGGTGATCAGGTCTCGACGGATCGGATCGTCGCTATCATCGAGCAGTCGCTGCGGCTTTTGCATCCATTTATGCCTTATCTCACAGAGGAATTGTGGCAAAAGCTACCGATAACGTCGAGCAAGCTGCATCATCCCGCATATTCCGAGGCAGAATCGACCGTCATGCTCGCGAAATTTCCTCCCGGCGATGCGTCAGCGATCGATGATGCGGCGGAAAGGGAAATGAGTGCGGTCATCGACGTGATCAAAAAGGTGCGGAATATTCGCGCCGAGATGAATATCTCGACCGCGATCAAGTTCACGGTTCATATCGCGGCCGACGCGGCGATGCAGGAAGTCCTGAAAGCGAACGACGCTCAGATCCTGAAGCTCGCGAAGGCCGAAAAGCTTGTGATCGCTGCCGAACTAGACGTTCCGCGTGCCTCGGCAAAGGCCGTCACGTCCGACGCTCGCCTCGCCGTGCCGCTCGAAGGCCTCATCGACTTCGACGTCGAACGCACACGCCTTCAGAACCAGATCGCCAAGCTGACAGAAGAAAAAACACGCCTCGACGGCCAGCTCTCGAACGCCAATTTTGTCGAACGAGCCCCAGCGGAAAAAGTCGACGAATTGCGCGAACGCTCAGAAGAGCTAGAGCATCAAACTCACACATTGAAGAATAATTTAGAGGCACTTGATTAATATGAGGAAGGTTTTTGTTCTACATCTTGTACTACTTAGTTTAGTCTTAGCCGCGACTAGTTTCGCTCAGGAGAAAGAGATTTCTAAGGACGAATACTTCACTCCCTGGCGGACGGCTTTACAGAAAGCTCGTGGACTGACTCGACGAATTGATCAGACCGTGACAAAACATAATAAAGAGATGCCGGATACGGATGAATGGCAATATGAATATGTCCTACCTGACAAAGTTCATTACACCAATATCCGCACTGCTAATGGTAAGGTTCAGAGAGTTGAACAGATCGATATCGGAAAAATAAAATACTGCAAAAAAGATGATGGAGTGTGGAAAATTGTAGAAAGTTATTGTATTGGAGGCTCTGGTAGCGGCGGTCCTTCCAATATTGTTTCAGACAAGTATTACCTTGAAAAGAAAAAGGTTGATGGCAGGGAGATAAAAGTCTTTCGTCATTACACATCGTACAAAAATATATATTCCCCGAATAAAGATACAGAAGGCCTGTCATTTGACGAGTACATATTTTCGTTAGACAGCAGCGGGCTTATAATCAAGGAAGAAACTAAGAAGGGATTAATCAATTCGGGGAAGGTGATCGAGACCAATATCTCAATATACACTTATGATCCGAAAATAAAGATCCAAGAGCCTCTCAAGTAATGCACAAGGACTTTACGATCGCCCGTTGATAATCTTTTTACGATCGATGTCGCGTTTCATCGGACGATGGAGCAATTGCATCGTCCGATGTAGTAGTGGCAGCGTCCGATGGAGTGACTGCATCGTCCGATGGAGTAACGCCATCGGTCGATGGAATGACTACATCGTCCGATGGAGCAATCGCATCGTCCGATGGGGTGACTGCATCGCTTGTCTGAGCAGAAATTTCTTTACAAAATCTCCGGGAAATAATTAAAATACTTCGGTTTACTGTTGTCGGAAGCGTTTCGACGATGGTTTGACGGTATTTTTTCGTGGAGGAAAACTCTCATGACGGCACGGGAAGATTGGTTACCTTACGCGCTTGGCGAAAAGCAGGCGTTATTTGAAAATATGCGGGCGAAGATCGATTCGTACGAATCGGTTTTGCCCATTACGCCGGCACAAACTGCTCGGATAAAGGAGATCTGCGACACATTTATTTACGTGAACGGACTCGTTGAGCGGTCCAGAGCGACGATGAAGGCCTTGGTTAGCTGGCGAGATCTGATCCTTTCGAGCGAACGGTCGTCGGAGCCTTTGCCGCCGCGGCCGCTGTTTGATAACTCGATGCCGCCGGGCGGCGCGTCGGCGGGGATTTACGCCGAGTTTCGAGCTCTCATCGAGATCGTTAAATCAGCGCCGGGTTTTACAACGGCGATCGGTGCGGATCTGAGAATAATGAGCCGAAACGTGTCGCTCCTATGCTCGCCGAGATCGCACCGCAGCCAAATGTGTCGGCGGTCGGAGCGAACAGCGTACGGATCACCGGCAGTCTCAACGGAACGGACGCGATGCGGGTCGAATACATGCGAAAGGGCGAAGATATTTGGAATCTGGCGGCGTTTCTTACGCGTTTGCCCGCGACGATCGTCATTCGACCCGCGACGGAAGGTGTTCCGGAAAGCGGTTTTATTCGCTGTATTCTGATGAAGAACAATCAGGACGTCGGACAGTATTCGCCAAACATGAGCGTGACGATCTCGGAAGATTAGAAAATGATCCCGCGACCGTTTGGGCAAAAAAATGAGCCGGCAAAAACCGGCTCATTCATGTATTTAGCGCACGCGGAGACTATTTGTCGTCTTTGTCGCCGTCGTGATCTTTGTCATCTGCCGCAGGAGCCGCAACTGGTGCTGGAGCACCTGCTTCGATGGTGATGGAAACGCTTTTGCTGTCTTTCTTTTCGCCTTTGTCATCGAGCATGTCGGCGACGATGGTGAATTTACCACCTGCGAAGCTCGCAGGAATCGGCAGGTTGTAGGCGGCCGTTCCGCTGCTAGCGAGTTCGACCTTAACATCGGAACCAGGCAGAAGTTTGCCCTTGTCGTCGTTGATATAGATCTTGGTTGTTGTCTTGCCAGGTGCGTTTGCGATGACCGCGTTGGCGTAGATGGTTTCGCCGGCTTTGAACGTGGTCGATTTGGTTTTGCCGTCTTTGTCTTTTGAGGTCTCAAAGCTGCTCATGTTTGCCGTGCTAAAGCTGCAGGCGGCGGCAAATGCAAATAGAGCGGTAATTATACTGAGTTTGATCTTCACTTAATGATCTCCTTGATGGTTTGAATACGAAACAGGGAGAGTAGCGAGTTGTTTCAGTAAAGTCAAAGGCGGCAGCTATGGAGCCGCGATAGTTATGTCAGCATTTTTTGTATCTTTCTTCTCACCGTTTCCGTCATGCAGATCAGCGGTCAGGATATATTTACCGGGCGTGGCTTTTTCGGCGATCTGAACTTTGTAGGCGGTCGTGGAACTGTTGTTGACATCGACCTTGTATTCCGTCCCGGGCAGGATCGCACCTTTGTCGTTCTTGATGGTGAAGACAATTTTACCTTTGGCCGGAGCGTTTGCTAGGACGGCGCTTGCAAACAACGTCTCGCCGCCTTTGAAACTGACCGATTCGGCCTTGCCTTCGAAGTCTTTTGAAACCCGCAGGCTGGCGATTCCTGTCTTACCATCGCTGCACGCGGCGGTTAAAGCGAGAAACACTGAGAAAATGATCGCGGGGAACTTTATAAAACTGCTCATTATCAACACTTTACCAAAATGCCCGGCCCGCGAGCATTTTGGGAAGACTTAATAAGATTTTTCGAGACTAAACCAAGTCTGCGTGATATTCTATGTCTGCCCGAAAACTTCATTTGGATCCAGAGGAATCATTCATGAAAAAGATTTACATTTCAGCTGCTTTTTTTGCTGTATTCGCGACGGTCGCGTCTGTTCCCGCCTTCGGTCAAAAGGCTAAACAGACCAGTGACGAAGTCGGTACGATCACCGGTAAGGCTGAGCGAAAGCTCGACAACGCCTCGTTCCGCGTCGTTCTAACGACCGAATGGTTTACCGAGCGTGACGGAACGTCGTTCAATAAGATCACCGAGACTTTTGCCACGATCAACCCTGATAGATTTCAAATAATTTCCGAAACAGGCGGAACGCGTGTCGAGACCTTGGTGGTCGCTGATAAGACCTTTCGCCGCACGAACGAAGAAGACTGGGAATCGGTCGCAACCTCACCGGCTCGCAAAGCGGGAAGCGAGGCTTCGGTTGCCAGATTTGGCGAATTGGCCGGTGGTGCTGTTTATCCGATCGGTAACAGCAAATTTGTAAGTCGCGGAACCATCGACGGACAAGAGGTTTCGATGTATGAAGCGCGTGCTGTCCAGAGCGACAATTCGAAAGAAGGCATGACTCGAACCGAAACCACGCAATTCTGGATCAACAACGGGGGACAGATCGTTCGCAAGATCATTGAGCAGGATATCGCGGGCGACAAACGATTTATGCGGAGCGTAGCGAACTATTCGTACACCGACATCCGCATCGAAGAGCCTATCATGCCCATAAAGGCTGAAGATAAATAATGAATTGGTTAGAAAACGGAGATGTGCTGGCGAGCATTGGTGAATTTCTCGCCGAAGATATCGGGCGCGGTGATATTACGACCACCGCGACGGTTCCGCAGGATACGCGTGGATTCGGCAGGTTTTTGGCGAAAGAAGACCTCGTGCTTTGCGGGCTGGATGTCGCTGAGGCGGTGTTTTTTCATCTCGATCCGGACAGCTCTGAGATCGAGGCATCGTTTGGCGACGGTGATGAGATAACGGCTGGAACCGTTTTCGCTACGCTGAAAGGCTATGCAGACGTTCTGCTCGTTGGTGAGCGAACGGCGTTGAATCTGGTCCAGCGTTTGTCAGGCATCGCGACGCTGACGCGGCAGTTTGTTAAGGCGATAGAGGGAACTTCAGCTCAGATCGTTGATACGCGAAAGACAACGCCGGGCTTACGAATGCTCGAAAAATACGCCGTTACGATCGGCGGCGGCAAGAATCATCGCATGGGCCTCGACGACGGCGTCCTGATCAAAGACAACCACATCGCCCTCGCCGGTGGCATCACCGAGGCCGTCAAAGCTGCCAAAAACAAGGTCGGGCATCTTCATAAGATCGAGGTCGAGATCTCAAATTGGGCCCAGCTTCGCGAAGCCATAAACGCCGGTGCCGAGATCGTCATGCTCGACAATCAAACTCCGGAAGAGGCCGCCAAATTGGTCCAGATGGCCCGCTCGATCAATCCCGCCGTGCTTATCGAAGCATCAGGAAATATGGACCTCGACCGTGTGCGGTCTTATGCCGAAGCGGGTGTCGATCTGATCTCGGTTGGAAAACTCACTCACTCGGCACGAGCGGTAGATATTTCGTTCAAAATACAGATCGCGTAGCAGACTGGAGCACAAGCATCTTGCTTGCCAACGCCGGTTCCTCCGGCGTGAATTGTTTTAGTATTTAGCCACGTCGATCTCACCTCAGCTTTTTTCACACCGCCGAAGCGGCGGTGTTGGCAAGCGGGACGCTTGCGCTCCAATCATTTCGGCGTATTCATTCTCAGCGCTTCTTCATCCGGTTTTAGATTTGGCATGAAAAAAACGATCGCGATCGCGATGACGATCGAGATCGTGCAGAGAATGCCGCCCTCGATCCCGTAGGCTTGGCCAGTCAGCCATGTTGGTCCGAAGTCGATCTCCTTGAAAACGGGATACTTTGTTATCTCGGTCAATCCGCTGACTTCTATTCCAAAGAATGAGCCCTGCATCCAGTTCCACATTAGGTGCAGGCCCCAGACGAACCAAAGGTCCCGTGTTTTCAAATAAGCAACGCTGAACCAAACGCCGGCGAGTATCGTGTTTGCAGTCGAGATAATGCTGGGACCCGGATTACCTGCGTGAAGAGCCCCGAAAAATACTGACGTCAGAAGGATCGCGAGCCACGCCAAGCCAGATCGGGCGAATGTCTGCAAAAGGTAGCCACGAAATAGAGCTTCTTCAAATGCCGCTGCCACCGCGAAAACCGCAAAAGATAAGGCCGCAGAACCGATTACATTAGCTGCGGAGACGTCATTTAGCACGAACCTCAGGCTGCCGAAGGCAAAACCGACGCCAGCCGCGAGCGAAAGTGTGATGCCGCCGATCAGCAGGCCAAGAAGAAAGTGTTTTAGCCAGCCCTTAGTAAATGCCGCTCCGAGCGCCCGATAAGGCAATTTTTCAAGGAACTTTCCGCACAGCCACCCTAACAGAATTGCGGGAACGAGCGAGGAGAAAGCATTTGATACAAAGTAAGCTGTTGGCCCGGCATAGCCCGCGGCCTGAAGCACGAGCACGAATGACTGGCCGGCCAATCCGAAGAACGCGGCAGCAAAAACATAAGCGAATAGAAATATCGCTGCTCGCCAGCCGCTGCGAAGCAAGCCTGTGTTTTCGTTGAAAAGGATCGCGTTCATATTTCCAGCACTAGCGAAAGATTCTAACGGAAAGCAGCGGCCGTGTTAAACTTGCACACGTGGAAACAGAGTCTCCAAAGGTGAAGCGACGCAAGATGCCCTGGGTGATCGGCACCATTATGGCCGCGTCCTTCGTGATGCTGGTCATTCTGCAATCGACGAATCTTTGGAAAGATTTCACGATCGACTCATCCAGTGACCTCGTACTGCTCTACGCCCTTTCGGGGTTGAATTTTGCGGCACTCATTATTTTCGGCTTTATTTTCCTCCGAAGCATAATCAAGCTCGCACGCGAGCGGAGGACGTTTACCCTCGGTGCCCAGATAAAAACGCGGCTGCTGATCTATTTTTTCGCCCTCAGTCTGATGCCGATCATTGCGATGGCCGTGTTCTCGTACCTGTTTATGAATCGGGCGCTGGACCGATGGTTCACAAGCATTCCCGAAAACGTGCTGCGTGAAACAAAGGAAATGCAGCGGCAGTCACTGCTCGACCGGACCGCCAAACTCGACGAAACGGCGAGAATGCTTGCAAAAGCCTTCGAAAAGGCTGAGCCGAATTCCAGTGATCTGGCGAGCGTCGCGGTTGCCGGAAGCCTTGTCCATATCGGCCTTCTTGATAGGAATCAAGCAACTGTTGCATCCTACGATCGCGAATTAACGGCGGACGAGCGGGCCGAACTTGACCGTTTGCTCGCTGCCGCCAAAACGGGGAATGCCGCCGATCCATCTCTTCGCGATGGTAAAGGGTTTGATGTCGGGCTTGCGACGCTTTCCGGCGGGCGCACGCTTGTTGTTGTACCCGATCCTTTCGGTGAGAGGACTCTGAGTCAGGTCGTCGAGCGGTCTGTTGCTGAGTTCGAAGGTTTGAAGAATAAACAGCTCACCATTCGGCGCGTGGGACTCCTAACGCTCGGCGTGCTGACATTCCTGCTGATGTTTGCATCCAGCTGGATCGCGTTTCATGTGGCTCGCGGCTTGACCGCTCCGATCAAAGCCCTTGCTGAGGGAGCGAACGAGATCGCTCGCGGTAATCTTGGCCATCGCGTCGATGTACTTGCGGAAGATGAACTTGCTCTTCTTGTAACCACATTTAACGAGATGTCCGCGACGTTAGAGTCGAATTCGATCGAACTGAGCGACAGACGGAGGTACATTGAAACTGTGCTGGAAACGCTGCCCACCGGCGTGATCTCGTTCGACGCAAATGATCGGATCAGCACGATAAATCGGGCGGCAGCAGACATTCTTAAGCTCGATGGTAGAGATCTCTCGGCGGCGAAATTGGCGGATATTGTAAATGTCGAAAATAGGCTGGTTCTCGAGCGGCTCCTTGGCCGTGCCAGACGTGTCGGCCATGCATCGGATCAGACTGCTCTCGGAGGGCAGGGATCTAATGGAAACGGCTATAGCGAGACCGAGATAACGGTCGCTCTCACCGCGTCGAAACTGCCGACTGACGGAGGCGTAGTTCTGGTGATCGAAGACCTCTCTGAATCGATAGCAGCCCAGCGTGCGTCAGCCTGGCAGGAAGTTGCCCGCCGGATGGCACACGAGATCAAGAATCCACTAACACCGATCCAGCTTTCGGCTGAACGTATCGCCAAACGGTTCTCAAACAGCGGTCACGAAGAAATGGGCTCCGGGAATCGGATCACCGACCAAGGCCCGATCGCAAATGTGGTCAACGAAAGTACGGAGACCATTCTTCGCGAAGTGGCCTCACTGAAGACGATGGTGGATGAATTCTCGCGGTTCGCACGCCTTCCCGATACAAAACTCGAAGCCGGCGATCTCAACCGCGTGATCGAACAGGCGGAAACAGCATTTGACGGTAGATTCACGCGGCTCGTTATCGATCTGGGGTTAGCCGACTCGCTTCCGGAGGTTCTGATCGATCCTGAGCAGTTGAAACGCGTCTTTGTAAATCTGATCGAAAATTCTGTCGAGGCTTTTGACGGCAACGCCGAAGAGCCGCGGATCGTGGTCACAACCCGCCACGATGCCGCTCGCGACCTCGTTATCGCCGAAGTTTCAGATAACGGAAAGGGAATCGCTCCCGCGGACCTGCAAAAGTTGTTTCAGCCTTATTTTTCGACCAAAGGCCGCGGCACAGGCCTCGGACTTGCGATCGTCAATCGCATAATTGCTGAACATAATGGCAAAATAAAGGTGGTTGCGAACCAACCAAAAGGGGCGAAGTTTATAATTGAGCTGCCGGTGAATGGATAAATGCAGAATTTGATCTTGATCGTAGATGATGAACGCGGCATCCGCGACACGCTTCGCGGCGTGCTCGAGGACGAAGGCTTTGCTGTGGAAACGGCCGAATCCGGCGAAGCCTGTCTCGAACTCGTCAGGAAGCAGGATTTTAGCTGTATCCTTCTCGACATTTGGCTCGGCGACGGGATCGATGGACTTGAAACCCTGGGCAGACTGAAAGAAGAGGGAATTGACGCGGCCGTTGTGATGATCTCAGGCCACGGAAACATTGAAACTGCAGTCCGATCTACAAAGCTCGGGGCGTTCGATTTCATAGAAAAGCCGCTTAGCCTGGAACGCACGGTCGTGACGGTAAAGAACGCCGTTCGGCAGCGGCAGCTTGAGCTCGCTAATCAACAGCTGCAGAACGAACTGTCCGAGCAATACGTCATGGTCGGCGAATCGGTCGTTATGCGTGCTCTCAGAAAGCAGATATCAATCGTCGCTCCGACGGATGGGCGCGTTCTCATTTCGGGCGAAAGCGGCACGGGAAAAGAGCTTGTTGCAAGAGCGATCCACGCTCAATCCAAGCGCCGCAACGCTCCTTTCGTTGAGATAAATTCTGCCGCTATTCCTGAGGAACTCGTCGAATCCGAACTTTTCGGCCACGCAAAAGGTGCGTTTTCAGGGGCGATGAAGTCGAAGAAGGGAAAGTTCGAGGTTGCGGACGGAGCCACTCTGTTCCTCGACGAGATCGGCGACATGTCACCGCGGGTCCAGGCGAAGATGCTCCGGGTGCTGGAGGAGCAGCGGTTCGAACCGGTCGGCAGCAACACACCGATCACCGTTGATGTACGTGTGATCTCCGCGACCAATCAACCGCTAGACAGTCTTATCGACAACGGACGGTTTCGATCCGATCTATTTTATCGGCTAAACGTGATCCCGTTCCAGGTTCCGCCCCTTCGTGAACGGCGTGAGGATGTTCCCGTGCTCGTTGAGCATTTTAATCAGAAGTTCTCACGCGAGTATGGAAAAGCTCCAAAACTATTCAGCACTGACGCGATCGAGGCCTTGCAGGATTACGAATGGATCGGTAACGTGCGGGAGCTGAAAAACACTATAGAGCGGATCGTCATCATGTCAGCCAAAGAATCGATCTCGGCCGACGATCTGCCTGATATGGAAGGCACCTATGAACCGGCCGCCGTCAGCTTTCGCTTTCCCAGCTTCAAAGAAGCGACCGATGCTTACCAACGGGAATTCATCCTCCACAAACTTTCAGAATTTGATGGAAATGTTGCCAAAGCCGCCGAAAATATGGGCGTCGACCGAACGCATCTGTATCGAAGAATGAAGAATCTTGGTATTCAGCCCAGATGATCTACCAATGCGAATTCCCGCGTTCGCCGCGAATTCTCGCAGTCTATAGCCCCTTTTTTGTTCATCATTGATCCATAGTGTCCATTTCTCTGGTCTTCGGACAGATTTCAGTCTGGCATAACTCTTGCCAACAAGAAGATGTTAGAGGTTGAAATGAATCCTTTGATCGATGATTCGATCCAAAGGTGGAGGTTGTTATGGTGACAAAGAAACACTATACGAACGAGACATTTACTAAACGAGTGGATCACGAGGGCGGTGAACATCGCAGTCACGACTCATCCATTGGAACCGCACATTGCATCGAATGCGGTGCGATCTACACGGATAAACGCTGGGTTGCGAGATCCGATTCGAAAGAAACGTCCGAACACGTACACTGGCGTCCCGGTAAAGAGACCACTTGCCCGGCGTGCAAGCAGTTAAAACAGGGCGTAGTTGGCGGTTATTTCGTACTAGACGGTGATTTTCTCACGAAGCACCGCGACGAGATCAATAGTTTGATCGACAACGAAACGCGGGATGCTCTTCAAGATAATCCTTTATCGCGGATCATGGACCGCCACGATGAGGATGGGAAACTCGTGATCGAAACTACGACCGAGCATCTTGCCCAACGACTCGGCCACGCAGTGGAAAAAGCATACGACGGCAAAACTGTGTATGACTTTTCGCATGAGAACAAAGTAGCTCGCGTCCACTGGACACGAAACTGACGCTGTCTGAAAGGCGGGAGGTCAGGTAAATGTTCAACCGGTTCCCGATGTACTCCTATTTTTTAGCTGGCCTGATCCTTGCCGGCGTACTCTTCGTCTTGTCATCCTGCGTCGGCGGCCGTTACGAGAGTGCTCCTGTTCACGGGAATACGGATCAATCGACGGTACCACCAACCGCTGATCGTTCGGCGACTTTCGTTGCCGTCGGGGATATCATGCTGTCTCGCGGGGTCGCGAGGGCGATCGATCGAGCAGGTTCCTCCGAATATCCTTTTACAAAGCTTGATGACATTCTCCTTAAGTCGGATTTCAATTTTGGTAATCTCGAGTGCCCAATCTCCGGCAATGATCGCAACCTGGGCAAAGGCCTGATATTCAATACCAGAACCGACAATATCGACGGCTTGGTGAATTACAAATTCAAGATAGTCAATCTAGCGAATAACCACGCTTTCGATCAAGGCCTGAAAGGCCTCAGATCCACGTTGGGTTTTCTGGAGAAACGAGGTATCAGGCACATCGGGGTTGGCCAGGATCAGGAAGAAGCATGGCAGCCTGCGGTGATCGAGGCGAATGGGATCCGGATCGCATTTATCGGAGCATCGTATGCGACGCTCAATGACGGCGGTACAGCCCGCAACGGTCATGTCGCCCGCGTCGAGGATCTTAGGCTCTTGGAGCGTTCGATCTTACAGGCAAAAGATGGATCTGACCTTGTCGTGGTTACAATGCACGCCGGCGATGAATATACTCGAAAGCCAAATCGCTCGCAGGTCACTTTTGCTCAAGCCGCCCTCGATGCCGGTGCCGATCTTGTGATCGGAGCACACCCGCATTGGGTACAGACAATGCAGGTCTATCGCGGGAAGCCTATCTTTTATTCGCTCGGCAATTTTGTGTTTGACCAGCCATGGAGTGAGACTCGAACGGGATTGATGCTGCGAGTGACAATTCGCGGATCCCGGATAGATCAGATCGAAATACTGCCTGTCGTCATCGAGCGAGGAGCTCCAAGACAGGCAACCGCGATCGAAACAAAAGAGATATTGCGGAAGATCGGCGTTAACGAGCCGATCTTTCGCCCGGGCGCTATCAAATAAAAAAGCCCCGCAGTTGTCGCGAGGCTTCTTGTTTATGCCGATCCGATTAGATCATTTCTTATTCACCGGAAATCCGCGTTTGATCATCAATGCATCGACATTTGGGTCGCGTCCGCGGAAATTTCGGTACGCTTCCGCCGGGTCGATCGTGTTGCCGACTGAGAAGATAAACTTCTTCAAACGCTCACCGACCTTCTTGTCATACGGTCCGCCGGCTTCGGCAAAGGCCCCGTACGCATCCGCGGTCAGGACATCCGACCAAAGATAGCTGTAATATCCGGCGGAATAACCATCGTTCGCAAACACGTGTCCAAATTGCGGCGTTCGGTGACGCATAACCAATTCGCCCGGCATTCCAAGAGCAGCGAGCGTGTCTTTCTCAAACTTATCCGCGTCGATCGTCGCTCCGCCCGCGAGGTGGAGTTTCATGTCGACAAGGGCACTCGAGAGGTATTCGGTCGTTGCGAAACCTTGATTGAACGTATCAGCCTTCTTTATCTTCGCAACGAGTTCGGCCGGGATCGGCTTTCCGGTCTGGTAATGCAGTGAAAATTTGCCTAGAACCTCGGGTGTCGAGACCCAATGCTCAAGGATCTGCGAAGGGAACTCGACATAATCTCTTGCCACATTCGTTCCCGACAGACTCGGATACGTCACGTTTGACGAAAGCCCGTGCAAGGCGTGGCCAAATTCGTGGAACATCGTCTCGGCATCATCCCACGATATCAGTACCGGTTCGCCCGGATTTCCTTTTACAAAGTTCGCGTTGTTCGAAACGATCGTCATGACGTCGCCGTTGATGCGGTATTGATTACGGTAGGCATTCATCCACGCTCCCGAACGCTTGCCATCGCGGGCGTATGGGTCGAAGTACCATACGCCAACATGCTTGCCGGTCGTCTTGTCCTTGACCTCATAGACCGTCACGTCTGGATGGAATACCGCTACGCCGGACATAGGCGTGAACGTAAAATTGAACAGCTCGCCTGCCATCCAGAACATCGCTTCACGGATCTTGTCGAGCTGCAGGTATTTTGAGACTTCGTTCTGATCCAAATCGTAACGGTCCTTTCGGACCTTTTCCATATAGAATCGGTAATCCCACGGTTCGACCTTGATCTTAGCACCTTCTTTATCCGCGAGCGTCTGCATGTCGGCGACCTCTTCCTTGACGCGAGCGATTGCGGCGGGCCAGACGCCTTCCATTAGCTTCATGGCGTTTTCGGGCGTTTTCGCCATCGCATTTTCGAGCCGCCATTGGGCGTGGGTTTTGTAGCCGAGTAGTTGGGCACGTTCGAATCTTAGTTTCAGGATCTCAGGAATAATGCCGTTGTTGTCGCGGGCGTCGCCGTTGTCGCCGCGATTTACGTACATCTTCCACGCCTTTTCACGCAGGTCGCGGCGGCTCGAATACGTCAAAAACGGATCGATCGACGAGCGCGTGTTTCTGATCACCCATTTGCCCGGAACTTTTTTCGAAACTGCCGCCGAAGCCGCCGCATCTTTCAAAGCCTGCGGCAATCCGGCAAGGTCGGCTTCGGAATCGAGCGTCATATAAACCTGCGTCTCATCGCCCAAAAGATTCTGGCTGAACTTGGTAAAGTGCCCGGCGAGGGCCTGATTTATCTCGGAAAGTCGCGCCTTTTTGGCCGCGTCAAGTTTCGCACCTGCCCTAACAAAGTTCGTGTAATAGAGCCACGAGAGCCGCTGCTGTTCGGCGGTCAATTTTGACCTGTTTTTGTCGTTGTAAACCGCCTCGATGCGTTTGAAGAGCTTTTCGTTCTGCGTGATCTTGTCGTAATGCCCGGCGAGTTTTGGGTCCATTTCGGTCTCGACCTTGCTAAACTCATCATTGCTCATGCTGGTCGTCCAGATCCCGTAAATGGTGCTTACCCGATCCAGCGTTTGCCCGGTTTTCTCCAGCGCGACGATCGTGTTTTCAAATGTCGGCGGTTCAGACTGATTTGCGATCGCTGCGACCTCAAAAAGGTTCTCTTCCATCGCGGTTTCAAGCGCCGGTTTGAGATCCGATATCTTTACCTTGTCAAAAGGCGGAAGCCCGCCAAACGGCCCGGTCCATTTCTCGGTCAAAGGGTTAGCGGCAGCAGCAGCGGCTGTGACAGTACGTTCTTTGTTAGTTCCCATAAAAACAACGCCGGCAGCGATGGCTGCGATCGCGGCAAAATACAAGGTCTTCTTCATCTAGGTGATCTCCTGAATAAACGTCCACGCCTTTGAATATACCGCTCCGCGGCACGCCGGACAAATTGCTTCGTTTTGACGCCCAGCCATCGTAAAAGGTTGACTGTCCCATGTCCCGCTACCTCGACGCTCGCACTTTCAGACAAAATAAGACGGCCACCGCAGCTAGAAACGGTGGCCGTCTTTGCTCCTATCGTGCCGATAGTCCTGATCGGATGACTTCCAATCAGGAAAAGCTTAACTAAACTCGGATCCAGACTCTGTGCGATGGGTTACAAAGCGTGCTGACTTTTTTGCTCGCCAAGACCGAAAAGCCGCATTGTTTCCTCGTCCGACATCGTCGCCGACACGGCCGGCGGTTCGCGTACGGCGGCTAGTACACGCCAGGCACGTTCGAGTATCGCTTCGTCCTCAGGTGTCAATTCCGGCAGCTCCGCCGCCGAATCATCATCCTGAACCCGAGCGTCAAGATGCAAAATGATCTTTCCGATCTCCTCCAATGATAGCTCCATGACGAGCATTCTAAACCCAAACCGTTTTTGTGCAAAACGAGACAAAGGGTGAACTTCGCCTTAGATCTAAATAGTTCGCATTTAAACAAAAAAGCCGGCGAGCCAATGCGCGACGCACCGCCATGCGGGTGAATCAAAGAGGAGGTTTTCCGCTAGATTCTCGATAAATAGAGCCGTGCCCGCGAAAAGGTAAACCGGGCTGATACGTCCGACGGTAAGTTTCTCCCAGCACATTACAATTAGCGTCATGCTGTTGGGCAGCAATACTCCGAAAATTAGCTCCGGGTTCGAGACACCGGGAAAATAATGTCTAAATCTGAAAAACGCAGGCCACATGATGGTGATCATGGCGAGCAGCATAAGCCGTTTGTGAATCTCCGGTTTCCGACGATAGTAAATTCCCGCAGCAACGAATATTAGAAATACGATCGGCGTCGTAAAGGTCCCGACCAGAGATGAAGTTGCGATCTCGCCAAGACCAAGAGCCAGATCGCGTTTCATGACGTAAACCCCGACAGCCATTGTCGAGAAAGCGACTCCTGAAACGAGAACAACGCTTCCTAAACCGAGCAACCGATGATATTTGAGCTTTCTCTTACGGATCAAAAAGGCCTGTACGACAAAAAATGCCGCCCACAGAAAAAGCAATCCGCCGTGAATATAGATAACCGGCGGAGCCTCGAACACGCCGTACATCTTAGGAATAAAAAGGTCTTAAGGAATCCGATCAACGCGAACGCCAGAGCTATCAGCGATGCTGCAAAAAAGTACCGGTTTCTCTTAGCCGGAGTGGAAACTGCCGTTATTTCACTCATCAATTTAAGGCACCAAAAGCCATCGTCTGGATGCAGGATAATAGTTAAATAGCTTACCATCGCTGTCAATCGTAAACATGATTGAACTTGAGTCACGGTGAGGCAATAGATACACTTTTGTTCCAATCAGTTTGGTCGAATTTCAGGACGCCTAAAAACGTTCGACCTATCTCGTATTTACCTCTACCAATGAGGCTGTTTTTCGTTGATAGACTGGGCGGTTCCTGTGACCAATCGGGGTGTTTATGCGTTTGTCGGCCAGTAAACATGGCTGTTTCACAAAAAGTGTGAAACGATTCACATTATTAGTGTGCTAATTTTAGTGACCGTTGTTTTTACACGAAATGATCTTTTTGAAAAGACCGTTCCTTGACGAAAAATTGCAAAAAAGGACAGCCCTCGCGAGCTGTCCTTTTTGAGTTTTATCTACGTTCCGAAACTACGGTTTGATGATGTAGTCAGGGAAGCAGCTATCAGAGTCTTTAAGGAAGAGTTCCAGAACCTCCATCGCCGAACGTGACTGCGTGCCTGCTGAGGCACCGACGCCGGAGTAGTTGGGGTTGAGGATCTTCGAGATCTGATCGCGGACCGCATCGAGATGGGCACGCGTTGCTTTGTCTTTCGACTTGGCGTACGCAGCACCGGCCATCGCGCTGATGGTTTTCAGCTCGGCACGGTAGAACGCCTTTTCGTCACCGCTCGTCATGAACATTCCTGCAAACGAAGCAGGTAATCCCTGTGGAACGGTTGCCGCCGGAGCGTTCAGCTTGTTGTTGGCGATGTCGAGATATGCACGCTGCAGATTGCGGCGATAGGCATCGATCACCGGCGACGCGGAATTCATTTCGCTGAACACACCGTTGCGAAGGTCAGCCAGGAATTCCGGAGCACTGTAGGCATCCGCTCCGTCCAGAGCCTGCTGTTCGATCAGGCGTGCGAAACGCGTGCTCGACATAAGGTTGTTGAGGACGCTGTTTTGAGCATTTCGAACACGGTTCAGAGCACCGATCGGCTCGATCTTACGCAGGATGTCCTTGTCGATCGCCCACATCGGGGTTGCGATAGCATTGTCGTTAAGGAATTTAACTGCTTCAGCCTGTTTTGCCTTGGGAACCAGTGTGAACTTCGGCCCAGGCTGTCCGATATGTTTCTGCTGCGAATTGAATCCGCCGACGATCGCGGCGACGTGGTTCATCTCGAGCGTCCACTGGCCAAGCATACGGCCGTAGAGTTCGGCAAGGTCATTGTAAGGCTCGCCGTTCTGCGTTGCGGTCGTGGTGTTTACCAGCATTTTTGAAATGCGCTGCAGATTCTTGAGGCCTAGGCCCGAAGACTTGACCGCATCGGCATCACCGACGGCTTCGGTAAGTTCGCCCGGGTCGCTGCCGCTGGCTCCATCGGTCGAGAAACGCAGCCACGGGGTCGCATCCTGCAGTTTTGCCCACTGATTAAGCGTTGGCTTCTCAGCATCCGGGGTTTTTGCTCCCGGAATTGGCTTGTAGCCCCACATGGTCGCAAATTCATCGTACGGCCCGATGCCGGGGACGAGATCGTCAATAGCGATGCCGTCTTCAGGTTGTGCGACGTAATTGAAACGCGAATAGTCCATCAGGGTCGGCGTGTGGCCCATTTTCTTGACCCAAGCCGGATCGCGGACCTTGTCCTGTGGATAGGTCGAGCTGGCTTTCATATTGTGCTGGAAGCCAAGCGTGTGGCCGACCTCATGAGCCGCAACGTATTCGAGCAGAACGCCCATGAGTTCGTCCGGCATAGGGAATGTCTGGGCACGTTTGTCCAGGGCTCCGGCTTGCAGGAAATACCATGAACGCTGGAGGTTCATGATGTTGTGATAGAACTGGATGTCTGATTCGAGGATCTCACCGGTTCTCGGGTCAGCGACGTGCGGGCCCGAAGCATTTTCAGTAGTCGAAGGCAGCCAGCGGATGACCGAGTATCGGGCGTCTTCGGGGCTGAAATCAGGATTTTCCTTTTTGGTCGGGGCGATCTTGGCAATAATGGCGTTCTTGAAGCCGGCAGCCTCAAAAGCTTTCTGCCATTTTTCCACGCCGCGGATCATGTAAGGACGCCATTTTACCGGCGTCGCCGAGTCGATGTAGTAAACGATCTGTTTCACCGGCTCGGACATTTCGGCATTGGGGTCTTTCTTTTCGAGACGCCAGCGGCGGATGTACGTAGTTTCCGGAGCTTTATGCTCGTCGCGGCCATAGTCATATTGCGACTGTGAAAAGTAGCCGACGCTCATCAAATAGACGCGGCATCATAGGATTTTCCGGTAGTTTGACCATGCTGTAATGCAGTACTACGGTTGCGCTTCCCGGATTCATTCCGCCCGCCTGTGCACCACCCGGAGCTCCGCCGCCGGCACCTGCCGGAGGAGCCGCCCGTGTGTAGGTCATGGACGATTCGGCTTCGATATTTGTAGGGAAGGGAGTTACGCGTTCGATGTAAGAACGCGTGGCGTCGAGTGCCGTAGCATTCAGTCTCTGTCTGGCACTGAACTCAAAAACGTCGGTGCTGAACAGCCGCGTGACATCGATCACGGCCGCTTCGTCCGGTCCCCATGCCGCTACGTTGAACGACATTATGATCGGGCTGTTATTCGAATCTGCCACAGCCTGAGCGACCGGGTTGCTCGGATCGGCAACGACCGAGAAGTTGACGCCGCGAAGAAAGATCTTGTTGTCCAAACGCTCCCACCGAACCACGCGGCTGCCGAGAGCCTGGCCGCCATAGCCAACACCGAGCGTCGTTTTGGCGATCTGCGTGACCCAGAGAAGGTCTTTGCCGAGTTCCGTTTTAGGGATCTCGTAAAAGTACTTATCCTTGATCTGATGTACAGCAAAAAGGCCCTTTTTGGTCTTGGCATCCTTGGTAATAACCTTCTCGTAAGGCTGTGGGTCTTGGGAAGCTCCGCCCGCACCGGGCCGGGCTCCACCGGGAACCGCAGGCGTATCAGGCGGCGGATCCTGGGCAAAAATAAACATAGCCGACGAGCCCAGGATCAGGGCCATCAGCAAAATTCGTATCGAGGTTCCTCTCATCGTGATAGATCTCCTAGTTTTTTGTACAGAAAGATTACTAAAGGTCGTTCCGTCAGATCCGGGAGCCACATCGGAAATGGAGCTCACGGCGTGACATCTCGGGATATTGGTTTTTGACCATCGACATTCATCCGCACGCCGGAAGGCGCTTGCGAATTCAAAATGCGAAATCCCAGGAAGTTGGTACAGATTATTCTTAAGTATGTGATATTCGAAATCGTAGTATGCACGAAAAAGTTAAACTTCTCAAACGGGGAGATAGATCCGGACAAGCGTTATGAGCGGAGCAACCCGATCCTGGGTATTCTCGGTCCAACGGAACGCTGGGAATCTGATTTTTTCGATGGCTCGGATGGCCCGGCCCGGACTAGTAAATGAGCGGTTTATTGACGCCCTTTTTGAAGATCTTTCTACGCACTGCAAACCAAAGGCAGGAGGGCACTCAAGCTTGACATAGCATGAAAAAGTTATATACTCAACCAAAATCGTCTAGCAATTTTTAGTCACTATTTTGTCCAGTCCGGAGCCGTTTAATTAAATTGAGAAGCGGGCGGATTTACATCTTGAATCTATTTGGGGGATCGAACAACAATGTCAAAAAATAAAATGTCGAAAAGGAAGGTTACAACGCGGTCTTTGGTGACTGCGGTTGTCGCCGTCCTCATAACTGCGGCGCTAGCGTCATTTCCGCTTTTTAGAAATGTCCAGGCTGAAACTCAGGCGGTATTCCCCGGTACGAACACCGGATCAATTCCTGATAATGATTGCACGGGGGCAGGCAGACAGATATCCTTTGCAGTTACCGGCATTTCAGGAGCTCCGACGGATGTTCGAGTCAATTTCACCGGCACTCATACATGGGTGGGTGACATCGATGCCTTGCTGATCGCCCCGAATGGGACGACTCAGGCATTCATCTTTACCTTCACCGGCAATGATCTCGACCCGGATTTCGGTGACAGCTCAGATCTGGGCGGGCCTTACAACTTTTACGATACGGCCCCGAATAACTGGTGGGCTGCTGCTGCGGCAGCACTTTCGGCCCAGGCAGTTCCAGCAGGCGATTACCGAACGGCTAATGACACCGGTGCGAATACCTTACTTACACCTGCATTTGCTGGAGTTACCAACGCGAACGGAACATGGATCCTAAAGTTCAACGATTGTGCTCAAGGCGATACTGGCTCGATCTCATCAGCCAATTTAACAATCACTGGTGGAGTTGCACCAACGCCAACGCCAACGCCGGCACCAACAGCGACGCCAACTCCGGTACCAACCCCGGTGCCAACAGCGACGCCGACTCCGGCACCGACTGCGACGCCGACCCCGGCTCCGACAGCGACGCCTACTCCGGCTCCGACGGCGACCCCAACTCCGGCACCGACGGCGACGCCGACTCCGGCTCCGACAGCAACACCGACGCCGGCTCCGACGGCAACGCCGACGCCAGCACCGACTCCGGCCCCGACGGCAACCCCGACTCCGGCTCCGACGGCGACGCCTACGCCGGTTCCAAGTCCAACTCCGACTCCGGGTCCGAGTACCCCGATAAACGAGGATTTTGCGAATCTGGCAACGCTTCTTTCGACGGGCGGATGGTCAACCTTCAACAGAAGCGTGCCGCTTGGTGCGTCCCTTTGGTCGCAAGGATCTGTTGGCACGGCGTTCCCGACAGGAGCCCATCAGGGTGCCCCGACGTCCTTCGTTTTGGTCAACTTTAACAGCACGACCGGCACAGGAACTATCAGTAACTGGCTGCTTGGTCCGAATAGGACATTCAGAAACGGTGATACGATATCGTTCTTCACCAGAAGTCCTAGTACAACGTTCCCGGATAGGTTGCAGTTGCGTCTGTCGCAGAACGGCAACAGTTCC
The DNA here is from genome assembly GCA_016703965.1 of Acidobacteriota bacterium. NCBI lineage: Bacteria > Pseudomonadati > Acidobacteriota > Acidobacteriota bacterium. The sequence continues at coordinate 1,032,463 of JADJBB010000025.1, read as the reverse complement.
GATGTTGGTTCTACAGCAACGAGCGTAGGTGATTTCACAACGCTTCTTCTGGATATTAATCCAACGTACGGAGCGAACTATCCGACCGTTTGGACGCAGTTCACCGTGACGATCTCGGGGCTTTCCGGCCCGACCAGTGGCCGCTTTGCGTTCCGTTATTTCGTAGAGAATGGCGGACCGTCAGGAGCTAACTCAAATATTATTGGTGTGGACACTTTAGTTTACACTCCATTTGGTTCACCGACGCCAACACCGACGCCGGTCGTAACACCAACACCGACGCCGACACCGGGAACCGGGAACATCATCAGTTACACGGGACCTTCCGTAACGATCCCTGATGCCTCAGCAGCAGGTGTCAATGTGCCTCTGGCAGTAGGAACGGCATGTACGATAACTGACCTGAATTTCCGGTTTGACGGTACGCCGAGTGCGACGGCTGGTGATACGGGAGTAGGCGTGACCCACTCGTGGGTCGGCGACCTTATCTTCAAGCTGACGTCACCGACGGGAACGGCGGTAACGTTCTATGATCGTCCGGGAGTTCCGGCATCGACATTCGGATGCAGCAATAACAATCTTGCTCAGGTGATCCTGGATGACGACGGCGGATTCCCGGCACTTGAGACGACATGTAATTCAGCGGGTAGTGCGGCAGCATTCCCGTCGGGATCGTTCACGCCGAACAATCCGCTGTCGGCTTTTGACGGCCAGGCTGCGGCTGGAACGTGGACGCTGAATGTCAGCGACAACGGAGCGGGCGACACTGGAACGGTGAACCGCTTCTCACTGGTCTTCACTTGTGCCGGTGGCGTAACACCAACTCCGACCCCAACGCCTGCACCAACAGCAACGCCGACGCCGACACCTACGCCGGTGCCGACAACATTTCTCGCCTTTGGCTCAACGACTTACAAGCAGGACGAGTCTCAGGCAATTGATATTACGATCAACAGAACCGGTGTGACGACAGGTGGGACGACTGCGTTCCTGACGATGACGTCCACCCGAGCGGTTATCGGAACGGCGGGTTGCGGAACCGGAGCTGATGTGATCAATATGACCGGGGGCCCAATTAACTTTAACGCCGGAGAAACGTCGAAGACAGTCACGCTAGGATTGTGCCGCGATAACAGTGCGGACACCGACGAGACCGTCAATCTGACACTCACAGGACTGTTACCATCGAGTACCGCTGCCACGAACAGTGCAGTACTGACGATCAACGACACGGCTAATCAGTTCAAGAATTCGGCTGCGATCTCGATCATTCAGGGCACGGCCGCAGGGCTGTATCCGTCGCCGATCGAGGTCACGGGAGCAACGACGAACGCGTTCCGTATCAGAGTGACGCTGTACGATTTCTACTCGACGAAGCCGGATAATTTGGACGTGCTGCTGGTTGGCCCGAACGGAGCGAAATATGCTCTGGTCGGCGATGTCGGCGGGCCTGTCGCGATCACGGAAGCCGGAGCGGTCACACTGACGCTGGCCGACTACCCGAACGCAGTGCTGCCTGACTCAGGTCCGCTTGCAACGGGTATCTTCAAGCCGACGACGTGCGAGACGCCTGTCTCGAACTTCCCGGCACCGGCACCAGCTGGGCCGTATGTCGAACCGGGATGCGTGGTTGCGAGAACGAATGCACAGACATTGTTCGGCAACTTCGGCGGATCGACGGCAAACGGTACGTGGAATCTCTACATCCGCGATGACAACGGCGTCGCACGACCGGACGCACCAGATGTCGTCAATGGTGAGGTCAAGGGCGGATGGGGAATCGAACTGCTGCCTTCGACGGCAGCGGGAGTCGAGGTCTCAGGCCGTGTCCTGACACCGGACGGCCGCGGATTGAGAAACGCCACGGTCACGATCATCGATTCGATGGGTAACCGCAGAACGGCTACAACCGGTTCGTTCGGTTACTATCACTTCTACGATCTCGAAGTTGGATCGACTTTGGTTATGGGTGTCAACTCGAACCGATATCGCTTTAACTCAAGGGTTGTACAGGTCTTCGATTCGATCAGCGATGCTGACTTCATTGGACAAGAGTGAGAGATCACTTGAATAGACTGAAAAGGCGGCCTCAGGGCCGCCTTTTCTTTTTCCTGGTTGTGTAGAATTTAACGGTCAGAGCCGGTGTTCAGTCCTTGAGCACGACGATCCGATCGGGCGGGAGTCCGAGCATGCATTCGGTCCCCAGTTCAAGCCCGACGACCTTGAAGACGCGTGCTCTTAAAGTCAATCCGCCTGCATCAAAATCGATCAGGCTTTTAGCTCCATGAAATTCGATGTTCGTCACAACGGCTCGCAGTAAATTGTCTTCGGGAAACGACGTCCCCATGGACATCGTGATCTGCTCCGGGCGAATTGCCAGGGTCGAGTCCTTGTTCAGAGGGCCAAGTCGACTTTTGGGGGTTGGCTGCGACAAAATGCGATATTCTCCATGCAGCGTCTGAAACTCCGGGAGTGCGGCATCTGATGAACTGATCCGACGTGCCCGAATCAAATTTGTCTCGCCCGTCAAACGGGCAACGAGCGCCGTGTCCGGCCTTTCATAAATATCCTTTGGCGTTCCGGTTTGTTGAGCATAGCCCTCGCCGATAATTAGAACCGCATCGGCCAATGACGCCAAAAGGTCGAACGAGTGGGAAGCGACAATAGCGATCCTTGTGGGCGTCATCCAGGTTTTTAGATCCCGCAGAAGTGAGGTCCGGGTATCGCTGTCAACTTGTGTAAATGGATCATCGAGCAGGGCAACCGTTTGAGAGCTTTGAATGAAGTTCTCAAAGGCAGCTCGTTGCGTTTCGCCCTGAGAGAGATGTTTGGCACTAAATATGTTTTTCCAGAGTATCGCAGGGGTGTCAGTGAGTAGGTCAAAGCCGCGAGCCTTTCCTTTGGCTGTAACGTCAAGTGAATCGAGGAATATCTGCCCGCTGCTAAGTGGAAGGTGTCCGGCAATCGCTTTCAAGAGTGATGTTTTTCCGGATCCTAAAGCTCCGCAGATACCGAATATCTTACCCGTTGGAGCTTCCAGATCAATATCCCTTAGGATCCATCGATTCCCAACCCGGAGCGAGAGATTTATGATCTTTAGGGACATTGGCGGCGAAAATGAAACAAATATGGGGATTTTACGTGCAAAGAAAAGTATGCTGTCGTCATCGAATTAATGCAAGTATAATGGCAAAAGGGATGACAGAAAAAAAGAAGAGCATTACGAGGAAGGTTGTCCACGCGGGCGGGTGGCAAATCGCAAAACGGGTCGCGAAGACGATTCCATTTGGCGGTACGTTTATTGCCGTGATCCTGGTCGGAACTGATGTTAAGAATAAAGGGTTGATCGCCGGTGTTATCAACTCGGGGATAGACGCTATCCCGTTCGTCGGACTTGCGAAAAATGCGGTAGAACTGGTTCGGGGTGATTTTATCCCCGACAAGAATAAGAAGGTATAGATGCAAATGAGAATGTCTCACGTTAATAAGCTGGCTTATGTGTTTCTCGCGGTCATTGTCGGAGTGGCTGGGGCGAACGGTCAGGCAACGAAGCCTAAGCCGAAACCGCTCGCTACCCCGCCGCCAACCGCAGAGGTGATCAGTCGTGCCGGCGATTATGTCGAGCTTCCGCCGCTCGTATCCGTACCGACCGAAAAGACAGCCGAGCAGCCGACAGTTTCGGATGCCGACCGGATCAAGGAACTAACGGACCGGATCAAAAAGCTCGAATCTGCCCAGAAGGTAGATAAGGACGAAAAGCAAAAGCGGCTCTTGCTCAACCTTGATATTCTGACCCGATCGGAGCAGCGGAGCGAATCACTTCGTAAACAGCTTTTTGAGATGATCGAAAAGGAAAATACTGTGAAGACACGGCTCGATCAGCTCGAGATCGACATTCGCCCTGAGTCTATTGAGAGGACCTTGCAGCTCAACGGATCAATGAGGCCCGAGGAAGTTCGCGAGAACCGCCGTAAAAGCCTTGCTGCTGAACGGGGAAACCTTCAGAGCCTGCTCGCAGAGATCCAAAATACAAAGAGCAACATCAACGTGAATCTTCAAAAATCCGAGGCAATGGTCGAAAAGATACGGACGAAGCTCGAAAAAGATATCGATGATTCGTTTCTAAAAGACGCCGATCCGCAAAATTAAATAGATACCCCTATGCCGTGAATGCCGTTAACAGCATTCACGGCCTTTTTCGTTACTCGTAACGCAGGCATTCGATCGGATCGAGTCTCGAAGCCTTGCGCGCAGGCAGCACGCCAAAAATGAGTCCAACTCCAACCGAGGTTCCGAGGCCCGCGATAACCGCCCACGCCGGCACCTGGGCAGGAATGCTTGGCACTAGCAGCATTATTAGATTACTGATACCGATCGCGATCACCACGCCGATCACCCCGCCGAAAAATGTAAGCGTCATTGCTTCGAGCAGGAACTGAAGCACGATCGCCGATTTTGTTGCTCCTATAGCCTTACGAATACCGATCTCTTTTGTTCGTTCGGTAACCGACACGAGCATGATGTTCATCACACCGATCCCGCCAACCAGCAGGCCGAGACAGGAAATGGCAATAGCTGCCAGGCCGACACCGCCAATGATACTGTCGAACTGTGCGATAAAGCTGTCTGCCGTCTTCACATCAAAATCGCTTGGTTCGCCGTACTTGACGTTCCGACGCTGCCTTAAAATACCTTCTACCTCAGCAACTGCATCCTTTAGCTGACCTTGCTTAGCCTGAATGACGAAAAGCTCTTCCTTACGCTCGGGAGCGACCTTTCTAGCGGTTCGAAATGGAAGGAAGACCTTGCGGTCTTCTTCATTTTCGCCAAAAAACCCAGCCTTTCGCTTTTCGATCACGCCTATGATCTCCCAGGTCTCGCCGTTCATCCGGACGACTTTTCCGACCACATCATCTTCCTTGCCAGGGAAGAGCGCATCGACACAATTGACGCCGACGACCAGAACGTTTCGCCGTTGCTGATTGTCGGCTTCGGTGATGAATCGACCGGCTTTCAACACTAGGTTGGTCAATTCCATATGATTCGGCGTAACGCCGTCGGTCAGTGCCCAGCGGTAATTCTTGCCTTCGTAGATCAGATTGTCGTCAAAGCCGCCGTTAAACGAGCCAATGCGCGGTGCGACGAGTGAGATGTCATTTATCGCCGTCGATTGGGCGAGTATGGCTTCAGCGTCTTGATCGGTCAGTGGTTTGCGGTTTCTTTCGTCGCGACTCGCTCCGCCGAATCCAGTTGTCAGATGAAACGCGTAGATATTGTTAGTGCCATATTCCTCTACGATCGCAACCATCGACCCGCGAACGCCCGTCAATATCGACGCCACGACGATCGCCGTGATCACACCGACGACGATCCCGATGATCGTCAGAGCCGAACGGAATTTATGCGACCGAATCGAATCCATCGCCATCTTGAGCACTTCGTAGGGTAAGGATGTAGTAAATCGCATAAGTAGTTATTGGCTACAGAGAACACAGAGTTAAGAAGTAGGCTGACCAATAGATCGAAAACTCTCCGTGTCCTCGGTGGCCAACTAATTCTGAGTCAAAGCAACGATCGGGTCCAACCTAGCGGCCTTCCAAGCGGGATAGAGCCCGGCGACGCCGCCGATGATGCTGGAGACACCGACGGACAAAATGATGTAGCTTATCGTTATCCGCATTGTAATGCCCGCAAGCAGCGTGACCAGTTCCGTCACGCCAACGGCGAGAATGAGCCCGATTATTCCACCCAGAACGCAAAGCAGAGCGGATTCGATAAGGAATTGCAGCAATATCTGCTGTCGCGTTGCTCCCAAAGCCTTCCGCAGGCCGACCTCGAAGGTTCGTTCGGTGACCGAGACGAGCATGATATTCATCACGACGATGCCGCCGACGACGAGGATGATCATCGTGATCGGAATGACAACAGCCGCGATCGCACCGGTGAATTGATCGATCTGGCTTCCCAATTCCTTTGTGTTGACGAGGCCGAACGTGTCCTCGTCACTGCCTGAAAGGCCGCGGCGGTTGCGGAGCAGCAGTTTGGCTTCATCGATGGCGGCGTCAAACGTTTCGGCCGAGCGGCCTTTGCCGTGGATCGTCAGCCCGTTATCACCGGTTCCGAAGATCTGAGAGTGAAGCGTGATCGGTATATATATCGCACGGTTAAATGACGCTCCGGGCAAACTGCCGCGTTTATCTTCCACACCAACGATGGTCAGCGGCAGGCCCCGCAGCTTTATCGTTTTCCCCAGTGCCGAGGCGTTGCTGAAGTATTTTTCACGGACATCGTCGGCGATAACGCAGACGTGTGACGCTCGTTTCTCCTCCTCTGGGGAGATGAACCGGCCCTCGATGATATTTTTATCCTCGATCACCTCAAAATTTGACGTAACCCCGTTGATCGAGACGGAGGGCATTTCGACGCCATTTTCACTGAAGTCGGCACTATTGAACATCTGAGCACCAACTTCAGAGCAGTTCGTGCAATTCTCTTTTATGTATAGATATTCATTCCAGTTTGGACGTTTGTTACGGCGGTTTGCACGTTCAAAGGCATCATCCGCCATGCGTCCTGAAAAGGCCATTCGGGCGATCATGAAGTGATTTGTTCCCAGTACTTTAGAGATCTGTGTGGAAACATACGCATTTAATCCGCTGATCGAAGCACCAACGACGACGACGGCCGCCACGCCGATTATGATCCCGATCAGCGTCAAGAAGGCGCGAAGCTTGTGCTCGAGGATCGATTTAACTGCGATCGCGCAGGCATCAAAATAGAATGAGTAAAGCTGTCTCATGAAAAAAAGATCACGTTAAACGTTTTGATACCGTTCCCATAAAGGCAAATATATCGAAAATCGAAGTCAGGTAAAGTGACATGATTGGTAACGTAAACCAATGTCGGATTGTTCAAAAAAATATGAACGGCGGCGACGAGTCATGGTGCCAACCGCTTCCGATTGTGCGACTTTTGAGGCGGCGTGTTATATTTATAGTTTGTTTATTAATCCAAACGCGAAAGAGAGGAACTCAAATTGAGCGTCTTAGTCGATAAAAATACACGCCTGATCGTTCAGGGAATTACGGGTAAAGAAGGCACGTTCCACATGCTGCAAATGCGTGATTACGGCACTAATATCGTCGGCGGCGTCACGCCCGGCAAGGGCGGAAGCTCGCACGAAGGCGTTGCGGTTTTTAACACCGTCGCCGATGCGGTCAATGAAACCGGAGCGAATGCGTCGGTCATCTACGTACCGCCTGCATTTGCTGCGGACGCGATCATGGAAGCTGGCGATGCCGGAATTCCGTTGGTCGTCTGCATTACTGAGGGAATTCCGGTTGCGGATATGGTCAAGGTGAAGGAATACCTTCGCGACCGCAATACCCGCGTGATCGGCCCGAATTGCCCCGGCATTATTTCGCCCGGAAAGTGCAAGATCGGCATAATGCCCGGACATATTCATAAAGAAGGCCGCATCGGCGTCGTTTCGCGTTCGGGAACGTTAACGTATGAAGCTGTCGGCCAATTGACCGCTCTCGGACTCGGCCAGTCGACCGCCATCGGTATCGGCGGCGATCCGATCATTGGTACGAATCACACGGACGCTCTTAGGCTCTTCCAGGAGGACGATGAAACCGACGCGATCGTCATGATCGGCGAGATCGGCGGAACTGCGGAAGAAGATGCTGCGGCATACGCAAAAGATCACGTAACCAAACCGATCGTCGCCTTCATCGCCGGCCAAACCGCACCTCCGGGACGCCGCATGGGCCACGCCGGTGCGATCATCTCGGGCGGAAAGGGAACTGCGGCAGAGAAGATGGCGGCTTTGACGGCAGCCGGAATTCGCGTCGTGCAGTCGCCGGCGGATATTGGGCAGGCGATCGTTGACGTTTTGCGATAGATATTCGCATGAGCTTTTCACATTCGTTCACGGTGAAAGACGGCGAGATCGACGAGCTTGGACACGTGAACAACGTCGCCTATTTGCAATGGGTTCAAGACATTGCGGTCGCACATTGGAATGCTGCGGCGACAGACGAACATAAAGAGCGATTCATCTGGGTCGTCGTCAGGCACGAGATAGATTACAAACGACCGGCGTTCGCGGGGGAAGAAGTTACCGCCGAAACGTGGGTGGGCGAATGGACGTCAGTGACATGCGAGCGGTTTACTGAGGTGCGACGCGGTGACGCGGCACTCGTGAAAGCAAGGACGCTTTGGTGCATGTTCGACCGCCAAAAGAATCGGCCGGCTAAGATCGGCCAAGATCTGATAGATCGATTTATTTAAGGGAAAGTATAAATAGTAATGAGTAATTTAACATTTGGAATTATCAAACCCGACGCAGTTCGCGCCGGAAATCATGGCAAGATCGTTGACCGCATTTTGGCGGCTGGTTTCAAGATCCGCGGGATGAAGCTTATCCATCAGTCGCTAAAGCAGGCTGAGGGTTTTTACGCAGTTCATTCCGCACGTCCGTTCTTTGGCGAACTGACCGAATTCATGTCGAGCGGTCCGTGCGTCGTTCTCGCTCTCGAAAAAGAGAATGCGGTACCGGCCTGGCGTGAACTGATGGGAGCGACAAATCCGGCTGAAGCGGCTGACGGTACTCTGAGAAAGGACTTTGCCTCGTCAATAGGCGAGAACGCCGTTCACGGCTCGGATTCAGAAGAAAATGCGGCCATCGAGATCGCGTATTTCTTCAGCAAACTTGAATTAGTTTAACCGTTAAAGTATAAAGGTTGCAGAAAGTTACGGGAAAGTTTGGAAGTTGTTAAGTGCTGAGTTCTCGATCTCGGTTTGGTTAGAGTGCTTTACAAAACCCGTAACTCTGCAACCCACATAATTTTAAGGACGATAGACTATGAAAAAGTGCCCGACTTGCGAAAAGACATTTGAAGATTCGATGCGGTTTTGCCAGGTGGACGGAACGCCCCTGATAGAGGACGCTCCGGCCTTTGATCCGTATGCGACCATAGTTGCCCGTCCGATCCCGGCGGAGCCAGTGGTCGAACCTGTACCCGAGCCCGATGAACTGGTTGCAGAAACCGCTCCGGATCCTGCGATCCACCACACGGTTGGTTCGATCCCTATTGGCGAACCCGATGATGTCTTGGACCTGCCGTCGAGCGATCCTCTTAAGACGATGTACGTCTCTGAAGCCGAGATGCAGTCGGCTTTGAGTAATGCGGACATCATGGAGATCCCGCCGATCGAGGAAGTTTCGCAGCCGGCACCGCCGAGCTTTATCGCTCCGGAACCAGCTCCGTCACTCGATCCACCGCCATCGCCTTTCGAGCCGGCACCGCCACCGTCGCCTTTTGCGGCGGAAAGTATACCGTCAGAAGCTGAGCCACCGGTTTTCCAAGAGCCCGCTGCTGCTCCGTCCACCTTCGAAGAGCCTGCACAGATCAACTTTGACGAAGCTGCGACGATGATCCAGCCGTCATTTCAGTCGCCGTTCGATCAACCGGCACCTCCGACATCGCCGTTTGAACCGGCTCCGGCCGCGGCACCCATTGAGCAGTGGACTCCGCCGCCTGCTCCTGAAGCGAGTTGGCAGAACCAGGAGATCGGATCAAATACACCTTTTCAGCCGCCTCCGACTGGTGCGGCGGGTCAGAACAAAACGCTCGCCATCGTCTCGTTAGTGCTTGGAATTTTGAGTTTCTTATGCTGCTCTAGTTTGTTCGTGGTAGGCGTGGCGGCAGTTATTACCGGTTTTATGGCCCGAGGCAAGGCTAGCAGTAATCCTAATGAGTTCGGTGGGGGCGGCCTGGCTTTAGCGGGAATTATTTTGGGAGGTTTGAGTCTCCTGATCGGTGGAGCATACTGGATACTTGTTCTTTCGGGAGCGGTTTCGATTCCTAATTTCTAACGTATGTCAATAATTTCAGAAGTACTTCAGTCAACGGTCGCGGTTCTCAAGGGTATGAAACGTACCATTTCAGAGATACCGCGTCAAAAATGGACGGTACAGTATCCTGACGTGCCTATTACCGTTCAACCGCGTTACCGAGGTCAGCACCTGCTGCACGTTGACGAGAACGGAAAAGAAAAATGCGTTGCATGCTACCTTTGTGCTGCTGCATGCCCGTCGGAATGTATCTACATAGAAGCCCAGGATGACGCTCGTCCCTACGCCGAACGTGTTGGCCGCGACGAGCGGTATGCAAAGGTCTATAACATTGATTATGGCCGCTGTATTTTCTGCGGCTTCTGCGTCGAAGCGTGCCCGAAGGACGCGATCACTCACGGCTACAATTTTGAACTTTCAGTCTACAACCGGGCCGATCTACTTAAAACAAAGGATGATCTGCTTATAACTAAGCAGAAGCAATCTAAGAATTACCGGGTCGCACTCTCAGGCGAAGATGTGGATTCTGAATATAAGGAAGTTTAGTCGGCCGTTTTTCCCCCGATTTTGAATGCGAAAAAGCCCGTTCTCTTGAGCGGGCTTTACAAATTGGCATGGCGACATTGGAAGAACTACCCCCAACACAGAAGGGAAGACACCATGAGATACGGGCGCGTGGGCTTCGGGAATTTGCCGGGCTGACACGCGATGATCAGCCTTTGGATCCGTTCGCTCTTGCTCGCTTTGCCAACCTTATCGTTGCGTCTTTCGATCAGATCGAACCGCTTCTGACTGAGGAAACGAAGGCTCATTTGATCGGCACTGGCAAGGATTCATGGTCAGGCGGTGCGGCGTCCCATACGCTGCCCGATGGATCTAAGCTCATCATTCTAAATCCGACACATCCAAAGACGCGGCAGAACGCGACGCTGATGGAAGAAGTCTGCCATGTTTTCCTCGGCCACAAGCCCAGCCGCTTAGCGATAGAGAACAAGACGAGGGACGGTAAGATAATTGCCCGCGATTATAATCACGCGATCGAGGAAGAGGCCTATTCGACCGGAACGGCCGCCCTGGTTCCGTTCACGGCTCTTAAGCGCATGGTCAGCGAGGGCAAGACGATTCGTGAGATCGCAAGACATTTTGGCGTAAGTCCGGCGTTGGTTGAGTTCCGGATCAAAGTGTCCCGGCTTTGGGACTTATATGCGGCGAGTGTTTTTGGCGACTAACCGTGTATAATTAGCGTTTATCAAACTCCGCCATGGATAATCCAGTACAAAATCCTTTTCCCGAAAAAAAGCTCTCCACGGTCGATAAACTGCGGATGCTCCTCGAGATCACAAAGACGATCAGCCGCTCGCTCGATCTAGATGAGGTCTTAAATCTTGTGATGGATACACTTGGCTCGCTCCTGCCATATGACGCGGCAGGAATATATCTGATCGAGTTCAGCCCCATTGACGGCAGTCCGTATATATTCAGATCGAAAGCGATCCGCGGATATCAGATCAGTTTTGAGCTGATAGAGCCGCGTTTAAAGATGGGCGAAGGATTTCTGGGAACAGTCGCACAGTCAGGTAAGCCGATCATTTGCCACGATGTGAGTAAAGATCCGAGGTATTTTGCGGCTCGAGAGCTAACAAGATCGGAAATGTTGGCGCCGATAATCTCAAACGACCGCGTGATCGGAGTGTTCGATCTTGAAAGCGACCATTTGGACGCGTATTCGGATGATGATCTCGCAGTTTTGCAGTTATTGACGTCTCAGGTTGCGATAATTATCGAGAAGGTCTGGCTGCACGAGCAGGTCGTTCAGAAGAAACGGCTGCAGGCCCAGCTTGAGATCGCACGGCAAGTGCAGTTAGAACTCTTGCCTTCGAATGATCCGGTGGTCGAGAATTTCGATATCAGCGCTTACGTATTTCCAACAGAAGAAGTGTCCGGCGACTACTATGATTGGGTTCAGGTTTTTCAGGATCAGATAGGCATCGTCGTAGCCGATGCCGTCGGGAAAGGAATTCCGGCAGCCTTGCTTATGGCGTTCCTGAGGGCGTCTCTACGGTCCTGCGCTCAGATCGGATATGCCCCGCATATTGCTTTCTCTAAGGTCAGCAGCCTGCTTCGCGGGTCGATCGAGGACAATAAGTTTATCACGGCGATCTACGGCATACTGGATTCGACCAACAAATCATTTGTATTCTCAAACGCCGGCCACAACCCGCCTCTCCTTATCAAACCAAGCGGTGAGTATCGCTACGTAGAATATGGCGATATGGCCTTAGGAATGTTTGACGATCTGCACTATCATCAGCATTTTATTAGGTTTGAGCCGGGCGAGATCATGGTGATCTACACCGATGGAATTACAGAGGCTACGAATCCGACAGGCGAAGAGTATGGCCAGGAAAGGCTTGCGAAAAGGGTTCTCGACGGCTTTAACCTGTCCGCGAAAAAACTGATCGACCACATTCGGAAGGGGGTTGATGATTTTACCGAGCGGAAATTCCTGGATGACGACGGCACGCTATTTATCATCAAGGCAAATTAAAAATGAGGCAAAGTCAGTGCCTTTGCCTCATGAGCGTTACTTCAGTTGTCAGGAAATTGTAAACGGCCTAGTGGGCTGTGAATGAGCAATGGAGATTGTCTCCACCGGGAACGACCGGAGTTGAATAATGGCCGTAATCTATCTTGTCATTGTCGGTTGAGAAAGCATAAATATCAAACCCGTAGGCATCGAGAAAATCGGTCAGTTCCTCGGAACGATCGATATAAACGGTCTCGCTGAAGCCCAGTTCTTTTCTTATTTGTAAAAGCCGCTCAATTACCTCAAGCGGTGCGAAACATAGATCTGGATCTTTAAAAGTCGCCATAAATTAACCCGCCTTGTATGCATCTCGACATCTACCGGACGCATCTGATTAGATAACGAAATTCGGAAAAAGGTTGTTCAGTGTTCTTTACATTTTTTCGGGAATAAGAATTCGCGTTCCTGGCACAAATAGGTTGTGTTTTACAGGGTTTCAGATTAAACTTCAATAGATAAAGGCTCTTCCCAAGGAGAAAAGTAGAATGAAACGTACCAATTTGCACGCGATTCTCGCAGTCGTAGTAGGACTTTGTGTGTCTTCAGGTGTGCTAGCGCAGGATTCGCGACGGAATATTCCTGCCGCTGACAAATTTGTTATCTCTGCAAGGGCCGGAGCAGTAAATTACGTCGAGGGTGCCGTATCGATCATCAGGGCTGCCGGCAAGAGCGGTGTTTTACTCAAGCGTGATGTGGTCGAGGTCGGTGACCGCGTTACCACGGGTACGGACGGTAAGGCTGAAGTGCTGCTAAATCCGGGATCTTTCATCCGTTTAGGAAAAAACTCCTCGTTCGAATTTGGCACGACCGATCTCGAGGATCTTCAGATTCGACTCGATTCTGGAAGCGCGATATTCGAGGTGTTTGCCGATGACGAATTCCGCGTATCGGTTTTCACTCCGAAAGGTAAGGTCGCTCTGATCGACACCGGTATCTATCGGGTTGATGTATCAACCGATGGAACGGCTATGCTTTCGGTAACGAAAGGAAAGGCTGAGGTTGGCGAAACGATCGCCACGATCGTTAAAGACGGTCGTACCGGCTCAGTCGGAACCGACACGGTCGCGATCGCGAAATTCGATAAAGACAAACGTGACGAGCTTGCAGAATGGAGCAGACAGCGTTCGAAAGATCTAACAAAAATGAACTCTGCTCTCAACGGGACATTGTTGAGCAATTCGCTTTTGAATGGCTTCCGTCGCGGAGCATGGGGAATGTACGATTCCTTTGGGCTTTGGGTCTATGATGCAGCTTTCGGCGGTTATTGCTTCTTGCCTTTCGGTAACGGATGGCGATCACCTTATGGCGGCTGGTACGGAAATGGCATTTATCCATATTGGCCGGGCTTCTATAATCCTATAGGAGGCGGCGGATATGTTCCTTCGGGAAAAGTCTCGACCCGTACTCCGAGAGTTGATAACCCCGGCGGCGGCTCGGGCAAGGTATCAACCCGAAATCCAGGAGGAAGCGGTTCTGATGACGGTTCGAGTAAGATATCGACACGTTCGACTGAGCGAAACTCGTACGAACCGCCGCCGTTTACCAAAGTCGGACGCGGCAGCGACGTTGGAGTTGGTTTTGGTGGCGGAAGAATTGATACGAAGGGGTCGGATTTCCCGGCCGACCGCTCGACGCCATCGTATTCGGTTCCGTCGTATTCGCCTCCGGTTTCTTCTCCGCCTCCGCCACCGCCTGCGACAAAAGTCAGCACACGGGATAACTAGAAAGAGGAACAACTGATCCTTGGAAAGCACGGAGTTCGCTTCGTGCTTTTTTATTTGATAAATGTGTCAAAAATGGCGGCGGGAGTTGTTTGTTCGGTTGGTCTAAGAAAGGGCTCTATTATCAGGATCACGGATTGGAACCCATTGAAAAGGGTGTGCAGTATGATGCACGGAAGTATATTGTTTGAGAAGACTCGCACACCTGTGAGCGTCAAGCTTAGCAGGGTCAGCAGGAATATAGTCGAGTAGCTTGGATAGTACTGGGGCACGTGAACGAGAGCGAACAGGATCGTTACGAGCACGAACGACGCTGCCACGCCGAACGCTTTTTGAAATGCTGAAAACAAAACTCCTCGATATATCACCTCTTCGATAAATGGAGCAGAAAATGTCGCAACAAAGGCGATTATGTAAACAGCCGAGCGAGAGCTGCGCAAAATACGGAGCAGGTCATTTTCTTGTTCGGGAAAAAAGGACCCGACCACGGCCGCAACAATTAGAAATGCCCCGAGAATGAAGCCGTAGTGCCACCAGCGTACGCCGCCTTTTTCCCAACCTAGCGTCTTGAGAAGCTTATATCTTCGACCCTGCGAAACAACGATCCACGCCATTAAAATGGTTAGGATATGGGCCGGTATAATGGCGATGATCTGAAGGAAGATCGCATCGGGGTCGTTCTTCGCGAACTCGACTATCTGGCCGGTGTCCGAGAGCGATATCCCCTTTGACGCAATGTATGGATATAAGAAAAATGCAGGGATGAATGCTATGAAGGCGACGCTTACCGCCCAAGTCATAACGGCTAGTGCCGCAATGACGAACCGTCTCCCGGTCTGGCCGGTTTCTACATCCGACGATGATGCGGTCGAAAAATCCGGATTGATAGACGGCGCGGTAGGTGTGCCTTCACTGTATTCTGCTTGAATTTCCACTCGTTCGAGTGTAGCCAAACGCGGCACTTCTTCCAAGTTCGACTTTTCGTTCTTGAACTTTATAGAAATACGAGATAACCTAGAATTCCGTGGAACTACACGGGAGAAACCCCCTACAAAATGTGATCGCAATTGTCCCCGCACGGTACGCGTCTACGCGTTTGCCGGGGAAAATGCTGCTTGATATCGGCGGCAAACCATTGATAGTACACACGTTAAGTCAGGCGGCGAAGGCAAAGTCGGTATCGCGTGTGATCGTAGCGACAGATGATGAGCGAATTATGAACGTCATTCGTGATGCGGGCGGTGAAGCCGTGCTGACCTCAACGGATCATAATTCCGGCAGCGACCGGCTGGCTGAGGTTGCGGAGAGCTTGCCCGAAGCCTCAATAATTATAAATGTTCAGGGCGACGAGCCGTTGATCTCGCCAGATGTTATAGATGCTGCGGTCAATGCTTTGATCTCAGACCCGCTCGCTGATATGGCGACGACCTGTGAGCCGATCACCAGCCTGTGGGAGTTGCTGAATGGAAATGCCGTAAAGGTCGTTGTCGGCGATAAAGGTTATGCGTTACATTTCTCGCGTTCGCCGATGCCTTGGCCGCGGGAAGCTTCGCTGAGGTACGGCGGTGATCCTAATCAGGCGATCGAGGAAGAGCCGGAACTCCTTTCTAACTTTCGAAAACACACCGGATTGTATGTCTATCGCCGCGATTATCTATTAAAATTCACAAAAATGCCGCAAACGCGGCTTGAGCGGTTTGAGATGCTTGAACAGCTTCGTGCCCTGGAGAACGGTGCGAAGATCAGAGTTGTTGATGTTACCGAAAGCTCTATCGGCGTTGACACCATCGAAGATCTGGAGCGTGTCAGGCGAATCGTGGAGGCTCGTGGGTGATTGGATCGGACTTGGATTCTTTGTCGTCCTGATCGTCGGAATTGCGGTCGGGCTGAAGGTTCTGAGTAAACCGCAGAAACGAACGGCGGAAGAATTCGAACGAAACGCAGCCGAAGGCATAACGATGCTCGGAGCCTCAATGAATGCGTTGAACGAACTGATGAATCCTCCGGAAGCGAAGGCAAAGGAAGTCATCGTTCAGATGAAGGAAGGGCGTTTTCAGAAGAAGAAGCGGGAAGGGAAAGCCAATTCAGCAGAGCAAGGAGAATCGAGCGAATGAATTTATCAATAATTGTGGGTGCAGTTGTTTTTCTCGGTTCCATAATTCTTAGCCAGAAACTGGCAGTTAATGCGTCTGCAAAACTCGATGATCAAACGAAACTGAAGATCGCTGAGGTTTTTCCAAAAAGGAATGTGAATTATTCGATGATCGTTTTTGGGGTCGTCATAATCTTTCTAGTCGCGTTATATCTTTGGCCCAAATATAATTTCCAGATCTCAGTTATTTATGCTATCGCTTTTTGCTTGTACCTCATTGCGAAATTGATCTTGAATGTTCGAAAGCTTGCGGAAATCGGAGCTCCCGACACCTACATTCATAGCATCAAGACTAGTTTTTGGGTATTCATCGTGGGATCGATCAGCGCTGTTGTAATTGCATTGGTAGTAAATCAAGTTCTACCTGTTAACTATTAGGAGAGAAGATGACTAAATACATATTCGTAACTGGCGGTGTTGTTTCGAGTTTGGGGAAGGGTTTGGCTGCCAGTTCGATCGGCTGCCTGCTTGAGACTCGCGGGTTGAGCGTTCAGATGATGAAGCTCGATCCTTACATTAATGTGGACCCCGGCACGATGTCGCCGTTTCAGCATGGCGAGGTCTTCGTGACCGACGACGGTGCCGAGACCGATCTCGACCTTGGGCATTATGAGCGGTTCACCAATGCCAAGCTTTCTCAGGCAAATAACTGGACGAGCGGTCGTATTTATCTCTCTGTAATCGAAAAAGAACGCCGCGGCGATTATTTAGGCAAAACGATCCAGGTCATCCCGCACATCACTGACGAGATCAAAATGGCCGTGCGAAAGGTCGCCGAGATGCACCAGCCGGACATTCTGATCGTAGAGATCGGCGGAACGGTCGGCGATATCGAATCGTTGCCGTTCCTTGAGGCGATCCGCCAGATGGGTAACGAGGAGGGCCGCAATAATGCGATCTTTATTCATGTCACGCTTGTTCCCTATATAGCTGCAGCGGGCGAACTGAAGACCAAACCAACCCAGCACAGCGTTCGCGAACTGCGGGAGATCGGTATTTCGCCTGACATTCTGCTTTGCCGCTCTGATCGTCCTCTGCCGGCTGATCTGCGGAAAAAGATCGGATTGTTTTGTAATGTTCAGGAAAATGCGGTCATTTCGGCTCTCGACGTTCCAACTATTTACGAAGTGCCTCTCGCATTTCGCGAGCAGGGCCTCGATGACCTGATCATTTCGGACCTGCATTTAACGGAACAATTCCCGACCGCTGACCTCAAACGGTGGCGCGACCTGGTCTCAACGATCAAAGATCCATCCGGCGGTTCGGTGAAGATCGCGATCGTTGGTAAATATGTAGAGCTCGAAGACTCGTATAAATCACTGCGTGAAGCCCTGACGCACGCTGGTGTAGCAAATAATCTTCGCGTGAATGTTGCGTGGATCGAGTCGGAAAACCTGGTTAAAGAAGATTACGAAAACGAATTGCAGGATTTTGACGCGATACTTGTGCCCGGCGGATTCGGCAAACGGGGCATCGCCGGAATGCTGAAGGCGATCAAATATGCTCGTAAGTCGGGAACGCCGTATTTCGGCATCTGTTTGGGAATGCAGACGGCTTGTATCGAGTTTGCTCGGAGCGTTTGTGGTCTAAGGGATGCTGATTCGACTGAATTTAACGAGGAAACTCCGTTTCCGGTCATCTTCAAACTGCGCGATCTCGTTGACGTCGATGAACTCGGCGGCACGATGCGTCTAGGAAGTTATCCATGTTTACTTAAAGAAGGCTCGTTGGTCAGCGAGATCTATCACGGTGCGGCCGAGATCGGTGAACGGCATCGGCACAGATACGAATTCAATCCCGAATATAGGCAGGCCCTCGAACGCGAAGGCCTCATCTTCAGCGGCATCTCGCCTGACGGCAAATTTGTCGAGATGGTCGAGTTGCCTCGCGAGACGCACCCGTACTTCGTCGCATGCCAGTTCCATCCCGAATACAAATCAAAGCCTCTCGCGGCACATCCGTTGTTCGTCTCGTTTGTAGAGGCCGCATGGAAAAACCGCATGCGAAGCGAAAACCTGGAACATGATGTCGTAAGTGATAAACATCTCGAATTACCCGAACATGTTGAGATTGGCACCGAGGAATAAGTCGAGTAATTTGTGGAAGTTAAACACTGTTCATCGTTTGTCATGACCTGTGATGCGTGTAATTCTTCTAACACACGGCGGTGCCGAACTTGTCATAAAAGAGATCTGCTCTAAGCCTGATCTCGAACTCGTTGGAGTTTTTATCGAGTCAAAACAGACGCCGGAGCGGTCTTTCAAGGAAAAGTTGAAGCGCTCGATCAAATACGACGGTTATTTTGAAACGATAAAGAAATTCGGCGATAAATTGGTGGGAAAGAACAGAACAGTCGAAGAATCGCCAACCAAAGGAAATCCGACAGCGGAGGCCGCGAAGAGTCTCGGTGTTCCGGTTCAAGTTTTGGACGATTATCATTCAGATGATTCGCTAGAGAAGATCCGTAACGGAAACGCGGATCTCGGCATCGTTTTCGGTACAAACATCATAAAAGAATCAGTTTTCGGCATTCCGAGGCTTGGTTCTATCAACCTTCACCAAGGGCTCGCTCCGTTTTATCGCGGCGGGCCACCTGTTTTTTGGGAATTGTTTAATGATGAGAAAGAGGTCGGGCTGACGGTTC
The DNA here is from genome assembly GCA_016703965.1 of Acidobacteriota bacterium. Lineage (NCBI taxonomy): Bacteria > Pseudomonadati > Acidobacteriota > Acidobacteriota bacterium. Next base: position 1,013,497 of record JADJBB010000025.1, on the reverse strand, counting down.
ATTTTGTGGCTTCGAAGGTCGATACGGGCGACATCGTCTTGCAGAAAACAGTGCCGCTCGCTTATGACTTTGGATACGGCGATGACTTTCAGGCATTCATCGATGATTATCGACTAGAACTGCGAAAAGATTGTGCGGAAATGGTCGCGGAGGCGGCCGCGATGATCGCGAGCGGAGAATTTCCGCGAATCGCTCAGGACACGACGCTCGGTAAACGATATCGTTTGCCGATAAAAAGCGAGAAAGACGAAATGCGGCGACGTTTGGCGAGGAGGAAGGCTTGATCAAACAGGCGGCACTCAATTTACTCGTCGGAGCAGACGTCTTTTCACTGTTTCGGTTCATCAACCGCTCGAAACTGCCGATACTGATGTACCATCGCTTCAGCGAAGGCGAGGAATGGGGCAAGACTTCGCTTAAGACATTCGAGACACACCTAAAATATCTAACACGCCACTACAAAATCATCTCACTTAGCGATGCGGTGAGGTATTTCAAAGAGGGCAATTTGCCGAATCGCTCCGTCGTACTCACCATAGATGATGGTTATCAAGACTTTTTCGACGTAGCCTTTCCGGTTTTGAAGAAATTTAGTGTTCCCGCAACGCTTTACGTGGTGACCGGTTTCCTAGACGAAAAATGCTGGATCTGGACGGATAAAGCCCGATATTTGTTGACAGCGACGAAGTCGGAGCGTTTGTCCGCTACGATCGGCACAAGGACATTCGATGAAAAGCTCGGCGATCGCAATTCGCGGCTGGAGCTTGCCGGTAAGATAAATTCCGAACTAAAAAAGCTGCCGGATCTTGAGAAAGACTTAGTTTTGACGGAGTTGGCCAAATCGCTTTATGTTCAGCTCGACGATATGCCGCACTCCGAATTCGGCCCGATCTCCTGGGATCAGGCAAAAGAGATGTCATCTGCTGGGATCGAGATCGGTTCTCACACGGTAAGTCATCCGATCCTAACCAATGTTGATGGCGATACCTTGTCTGACGAACTCGCAACGTCGCGGACGATCCTGCAAGACCATCTACAAACCGACAAACTCCACTTCTGCTACCCCAACGGAAACGTTTCCCGGCGTGAACGCGATGCCGCTGAAAAAGCCGGCTACGCGTCTGCCGTGACGACTGAGATCCGCATTTGCGAAAGCTCGGATGATCGATTCCTGTTTCCAAGGATCGACGCCGAGCCTCAGATAGAACGATTGATCCAATCGACGAGCGGGTTTGACGCGTTCAAAGCGAAATACCGATAGTTCCTTGCCATTTCATTACTTCCGCATTTCTCGGTTATCATATCCTCAATGGCAACCAACGGTTCTTTTAGAGTAGGGGGTGTCGCCTTTGGCGGCGGGAAGCTAACGTTCATCCTCGGGCCCTGTGTGGTCGAGTCGTCGAAACACGCTCTTTTTATGGCGCAGGAGATCAAGGATATTTGCTCCCGCACGGGCGTTGATTTTGTTTATAAATCTTCTTTCGATAAAGCAAATCGGAGTTCGATCGAGAGCTTTCGCGGTGGCGGGATGGAATTTGGCCTTGAGGTTTTGGCTCAGGTCAGGGATGAGATCGGTGTTCCGGTGATTACGGACGTGCATGAGCCGTGGCAGGCGGAAAGGGCGGCGGAGTTTGTAGATATGCTTCAAATCCCGGCGTTTTTGTGCCGTCAGACTGATCTTTTAGTTGCTTCCGCAAAAACGGGCAAGGCTGTGAATGTTAAGAAAGGACAGTTTCTGGCTCCGTGGGATGCTAAAAATATTGTCGACAAGCTGAGCGAAGCAGGATGCGAAAAGATCCTTCTGACCGAACGTGGAGCGAGTTTTGGATACAATAATCTGGTCGTCGATCTTCGCTCATTTCCGATCATGCGGTCTTTCGGGGTGCCGGTCGTCTTTGACGTAACGCACTCGCTGCAACTTCCCGGTGGACTTGGCAAGGCAACGGACGGACAGGGGCAATACATCGAAAACTTTGCTCGTGCAGGTGTTGCCTGCGGTGTGGATGCTGTTTTTATGGAAGTCCACGACGATCCCGCAAAGGCGCCGAGCGATGGCCCGAACCAGTTGCCGCTCGCCAGATTGGAAAAATTACTTTCTAAACTGAAACAGATACACGAGATCGTTGACTAAACCAAAGACGCTCATGAAACAATACTATTTCGCGATACTCGCTTTAATTTTCAGTTTTCAACTTACGGCCCTTGCTCAGGATACGGCTCGTACTGCCCCGGCCACCTGGCAGGTGCAGAAATATGACATCGATGTCACGCTGCCGCAGGAGAATGCCCGGGTCGTTACGGCGAAAGCGGTGTTGAGGGTCAAGAATATCTCTCGCGGCCCGGCGTCGACACTTACACTTCGTATTTCGCCTTTGGCTGAGGTCACGGCGGTAAAGTTGAACGATGCTACAGCTGATTTCGCCAAAAATGAAGAGAAGATCGCGGTAGGAACGCTCCAGAGGATCCAAACCAGATTTGGAGCCGTCCCGGCGGACGGTTTGCTGACGGTTTCGGTCGATTACAAGCTGACGCTTAAGGACAATACAGCCGTTGGGTCGGTTTCGGCGGGTTCATCACAGCTTTTGCCGCTTTCATATTGGTATCCGACGCCGAACAGCTGGTTTTTCCCAAGAGGAGCAGACATGGCGCCTACGCGGATCAAAGTCACTAGTCCGGGCGGGGCAGTTACGGTTTCGTCCGGAACCGAAGCCTCGGGAGTTTTCGATCAGAGGTTAAAGGTACAGCCGTTTTTTATCGCGGGCTCGTGGGATGTCGCAAATTTGTCAGGCGTTTCGGTCTACATGCCGAAGGAAACCGGGCCGGATGGCCAGAAACGGGCGGCAGAACTCGCCGCCTTATATTCGGACGCCAAGACGTTTGTTGCCGGAATGCTCGGAAAAACACCGGACGTACCGTCGAGGATCGTCGCCGTTCGGCGCGGAGCAGGTTTCGGGAGCGGTGGAACCGTCTTGGTTGACGAAGCGCTTTTTCGCCGTTCGAAGATAGATTCGCTGACGGCAATGAATATTGCCGAGGCGGTGACGAAGCTCTGGCTCGGGAATGCGGTCGCGGTCAGCGGCGAAGGTCATGGAATCGTTAGCGAAGGCCTTTCGCGGTACATCGCAACTCAGTTTATCGAGAGCAGATACGGCAAAGACATTGGTGATATCGAACGCCTCAGGCAGAGAACCGCTTATTCGGCAGTTTCGAAACGTGACGCCCCGATGACCACCGTTGCCCCGATCGACGATTATTATTATCCGGTCGTCGCAAACAAAGGGGCGATGGCTTGGCGGATCATCGCTAAACGTGTCGGAGCGAGTGAATTTGCCGATTCTCTGCGTAAGAACAGCCAGGACGGGGAATTGACGGTCGGTGAGCTCCGCGCGGCATTTTCTTCTCAAAAAGAAGTGATCGATCTGCTGTTCGATCAGATCACCGAGATGAATTTGATGGTCGGATTGCCCCAAAACGAGGCGGGACAGGTCAAGGTCGCGGTTCGCAACACTGGTTCGACGGACATTACTGTTGACGTTGTTGCAACTACGGCGAGCGGGCAGAAGATAGTTTCGCCGACATCGCTGAGAGCGACAAGCTATGGCGACGTCATATTTAAGACCAGCGAAAATATCGTACGAGTCGAGATCGACGCCGAAAAGCTTTATCCGCAGCTTGATTATTATGATGATATCTCGCCCAGAGAGTCCACTGAGAGTGATCCGCTCCTAGCTGTAAAAAGGGCGTTCGATAAACAGGACGCTCAGGGATTCGCGACTGCTGAAACGACAGCTCGGACGCTGCTTCGTGATATGCCTCGGCTGGACGATCTGCGGGTCTTATTAGGAAGAACGCTGCTTGCCGAGGGAAAAACGACCGAGGCCGAGAAGGAGTTCAAGACAGTCTTAGACGAGAAACTTCCGACCGCACGAAGCCTGGCGTGGGCGAACGTCGGCCTTGCTGAGGTCGCTGCCAAGGCAAATCAGAATGAATCTGCGATCAAATATGCCGAGACGGCGATCGCGATCGATGCCGAGTATGGTGCGAGCTTCGCGGCGCGCAATCTTCGAAGTAAGCTCGGTGTGTCTTCCACCGGAGATGCCAGCGTGAAGGCATTCTTCGCTGATTTCGACAAAGCTGCCGCTTCAAACCGTAAAGCCGAGACTGAGGCTCTGGCGATGCCTGGAGAGGTTACACGCTTTATCAGCGGCATCTCAGGCTCAACCGAGCAATGGCAGACCCAGGTGCGTCAGATCGACCGCATTGATGCCAATACGGTGCTGGTAGAGGCCAACATGACGATCAAACTACTAAATAAGGAAATCGAAACCGGGATCGCCGTGTATCGGCTGAAAAAGGTGGGATCAGGGTGGAGATTATCGGCGGTCGATATGTTCGAGGTTCGATGAAGTGCGATGATTAAAACCATATTGGTAGTTGGACTGCTGTTTCTCTGCTCCATCGCCGGATCGGCTCAGCAGGCTCGTGCCGACATCGCGGGCGAATGGCAACTTAATGCCAAGAAAACTCCGACCAAGGATTATGTCGCTGGAACCGTTTGGACCATTTCCATTGACGCGGACGTAATGAAGATTCGCCGGTCGTCCATAAAGGGTGAAGCAGAATTGAAGTTGCTCACTAATGGCAAAGGCGAGTCTAACGACATTTACGGCATAAGGAGTACGAGATCGAAAACCAAATGGGAAGGCAACAACTTGATTCGCTCGTTCTTCATGTCGTCTCCGATGGTTAGTCCTTCGAGAGCTACCGAGAATGTAGAGGTCTATCGCATTTCTAAAGACGGGAAAACCTTGACGTACGAGCTTTCCGCAAAGATGGAGGGCGGATACGGTGACCCAATCGTAGTTCGAAAGCTAATCTTCGATCGAAAACCCTGAGTCTTGATGCGTTTGGGAACTGTAAGCTAAATGGCAATAAACCTAACTGAATCGGAACTGGTCGGTAAAGCAAAGCGGATCTCGCTCATTATCATGGACTGCGACGGCGTCTTAACGGACGGCCGTCTTTTTTATGCTGCCTCGGGCGAGGAGCTTAAGGTCTTTAGTGTCCGCGACGGGCAGGGGATCGTCGATTGGCACAAAGCGGGTAACCGGTCGGGCATCATCTCCGGACGAAACTCGCCGATCGTTGAGCTGCGGGCAAAAGAACTCGGTATTGAATTCGTCTATCAGGGACGAAAAGAAAAGGTATCTGCCCTAAATGAATTGATCCTTGCCGCCGGCGTTCTACGCGAAGAAGTAGCATTTATCGGCGATGATACGCCAGATAGTGAGGTTTTCGCTTTTGTCGGGCTTGCCGTCGCGGTCGCCGACGCCCACGAGACCGTAAAGGCTGCCGCCCACTTCACCACTCGGCAGAACGGCGGCCACGGAGCTGTTCGCGAAGTTATCGATCTGATCCTTGCCTCAAAAAATACTTGAATCGAACTTGGAAGTTCGTGTATTCTGATGGCAAAGAGCGGGCGTAACTCAATGGTAGAGTGTCAGCTTCCCAAGCTGAAAGTTGCGAGTTCGATCCTCGTCGCCCGCTCCAGTACTGGTTTTCTCGAACTTTTCAAACAAATCCCGAGCGAGCTACAAGAAAAATCACTTCGCGACTTTACATTCTGTAAGATGGTGTTAGTATCTTAGTTTGCTCGAGAGAACGAGCAAAGCTTTTCAGGAAAGAAAACGTTCCCTTCAAGTAATTGAAGGGAATTTATTTCGCTCCAAAAACCGAAAAGATGGTCTTTGAATTTATGGTTCTAGTGATGCAGATCTTTTGCTGCTGAACGTTGTTATAGAGATCGGATGCCGAACTTGTTAAAAACAACTGAGGCCGCTTGACAAAGAAAAGCAAAACATAGAGAATCATTAATTGCCCCAGAGAGTAAGCGGTTCGCCGCAAGCTAAGAAAGTTAAAAACTTTCACTCTTGGGTTGACATACAGCATAGCTTCTGTATAATCAAAAGTTTCGCCCCTGGTGATGTTTTAAGGGGA